>NZ_JBEOSD010000130.1:0-23862 GCF_040302735.1 Streptomyces sp. NPDC097619
TCCCCGGATCATCCTCAGGTCGGAACCCGCAGGCCCCGGAGTCCTCCTCCGGGACCGCCGGCAGACTTGGCCGGATGAGCGACCAGCACGGGACCAGCCAGGCGGGGGAGGGGCGTTCGGGTCCGTGCGGGGCGCGCCGGCCGCCCCGCGCGAAGAAGGCGGCCAGCGGTTGGAGGGCGGCGCCGATGGTGACGGCGTCGGGGCCGAGAGTGCCCAGGCCGATCGCGGCGCGGCCCGCCGGGTAGCGCAGGGCGTTGGCCGTGGCGTACTCCCGCACCCGGTCCAGGAAGCGGGGGCCGAGCTGGAGGCCGGCCCAGCCGCCCACCAGGATCCGGTCCGGTTGGAAGAGGTTGATCAGGTCCGCGAAACCGGCGCCGAGGTATTCGGCGGTCTCCTCCAGGACGGCCGCCGCGACGGCGTCGGGCGCCGCGCCCGTCCCGGTCGGGTAGGCGGCGGCCAGCAGCGCCGCGAGGGCGGTCTCCTGGTCGGCGCCCGCCGGCGGGGTGCCGCCGGCCTCCCGCCAGCGTTCCAACAGGGCCTCGGCGCCCGCGTACGCCTCCAGGCAGCCCTGGGCCCCGCAGCGGCAGCGCCGGCCCCGGACCCGCACGGTCAGGTGGCCCCATTCGATGGCCCGGCCCGGCCCGGTGTCCTCGGTGATCACGCAGGCGCCGACGCCCGAGCCGAACAGCACGAACACGGCGTCGGAGGCGCCGCGTCCGGCGCCGAACCACATCTCGGCCTGGCCGAGGGTCTTGGCGCCGTTGTCGATGAGGTACGGGACCTCGGGGGGCACGGCGCCGGTCGCGCGGAGCAGCCGCTCCAGCGGCACGGCCTCCCAGCCGATGGTCTGGCCGTGCACCACCACCCCGTCGGCGGCGGTGTGTTCGATGATGCCGGGCACCCCGACGCCCACGCCCAGCAGCCGGTCCGGGGTGACGCCGGCCGCCTCCAGCACCGCCGCGATGCCCTCCCGGATGTGACCGACCACGACGGAGACCTCGTACCGGTCGTACGGACGTGGTCCCGCCGGGTCCAAGGGGCGCTCGGTGCGGGCCAGTTCGGTCAGGGCCAGGTCGAAGAGCTCGATGCGGATGCGGGTCTCGCCCACGTCCACGCCGATCATGCAGCCGCTGTCGGCGCGCACCCGCAGCAGGGTGCGCGGCCGGCCACCGGCCGAGTCCACGCTGCCGGCCTCCTCCACCAGTCCCTCCGCGAGGAGTTCGGTGACCACGTTGCTGACGGAGCCGGAGCTGAGCCCGGTGGCCGGGCCGAGGGAGAACCGGCTGAGCGGGCCGTCGAAGTACAGCCGTCGCAGCACCGCCGTGCGGTTCTCCCGGCGCAGGTCACGCACGGTCCGGCCGCTTCTCGCTTCCACTGGGCCCCCTGATCGCCATCGGCCGTCGCTTCACTGATCCGCACGATACCTCTGCCGGGACCCTTGACGCGACCTTCTCTTGCGATTTAACTCACGTCCTAAATTAAGAGGGGCGAGCAGGCGGCGGCCGAATCCGGCCGCACGCCCGCCGCCCCGGACCCGGGCCGTGTCCGCCGGATCCTGCCCGACACGTGGGACACGCCCCCGTGGCCCCGTCGCCCCCACCGGGGCCGCCCGTCACGCCCGTACCACCCGCACGCACCCGCATCCGTCCGTCCACCACTCCCGAAGGGGTTCCGAGGAGCCATGCGCACACACAGAGCCGTCGTCACCGGTGCCGTCGCACTCTCCCTCGTCCTCGCCGCGACCGCCTGCGGCGGCGGCACCGCCACCGGCGGCTCAGACCAGGGCGGCCAGGGCAAGAAGACGCTGACCTACTGGGCCTCCAACCAGGGCGCCAGCATCGAGGCCGACAAGAAGGTCCTCCAGCCCGAGCTCGACCGCTTCGAGCAGCGCACCGGCATCAAGGTGAAGCTGGAGGTGGTCCCCTGGTCCGACCTCCTCAACCGGATCCTCACCGCCACCACCTCCGGCCAGGGTCCCGACGTCCTCAACATCGGCAACACCTGGAGCGCCTCGCTCCAGGCCACCGGGGCCCTGCTGCCCTGGGACGACAAGAGCTTCGGTAAGATCGGCGGCAAGGACCGCTTCGTCGCCTCCGCCCTGGGCTCCACGGGCGCCACCGGTCAGGACCCCGCGGCCGTCCCGCTGTACTCCATGGCCTACGCCCTCTACTACAACAAGAAGATGTTCAAGGACGCGGGCATCGAGAAGCCGCCCGCCACCTGGGACGAGCTGGTGGCCACCGGCAAGCGGCTCGGCGGCGGAGGCAAGTCGGCCATCGGCGTGGAGGGCTCCAACCTCTCCAACAACATCCACCAGGTCTTCGTCCTCGCCAAGCAGCACGGCGCCGACTTCTTCACCCCCGAGGGCAAGCCGCAGTTCACCACCGACGGGGCCGTCGCCGCCGTCAAGCAGTACGTGGACCTGATGGCCACCCACAAGATCGTCGCCCCCGGCAACGCCGAGTACGCCCAGAACCAGTCCCTCAGCGACTTCGCCAAGGACCGCACCGCCATGGTCCTGTGGCAGACCCCCTCCGCCACCTTCGCCGCCCAGGGCATGACCGAGGAGGAGTGGGGCGTGGCCCCCGCCCCGGTGCCCTCCGGCACCCCCGGCCAGGGCACCTCCGTCAACTCCATGGTCGCCGGCATCAACATGGCCGTCTTCAAGAACACCCGCAACCTCGACGGGGCCCTGGAGTTCGTGAAGTTCATGACCAGCGACGAGGAGCAGAAGACGCTCAACAAGGCGTACGGCTCCATGCCCCCGGTCGTCGGCGCCCAGCAGGACCCCGCCTTCGGCACCCCCTCGCTGGCCGTCATCCGCGACACCCTCGCCCAGAGCGCCGCCCCGCTCCCGCAGGTCCCGCAGGAATCCGCCTTCGAGACGGTGGTCGGCACCGCGGTCAAGGAACTGTTCGCCGACGCCGCCGCCGGACGCCCCGTCACCACCGAGTCCGTCCGCGCCAAGCTCGACAAGGCGCAGCAGCAGATCCCCGCGAGCTAGGGGCTTCCACGACGATGACCACGACCGTCACCCCCAGGCCGGAAGGCCCGGCGGTACCCGGGGTGCGGGCCGACAAGGCCCGCGCCCTGCGCGGACCGCGCCGGATCCGCCGTCCCGCCCTGCCCTACCTGTTCCTCCTGCCCGCCCTGCTCCTCGAACTCCTCGTCCACCTGGTCCCGATGCTCATGGGCATCGTGATGAGCTTCAAGGAACTCACCCAGTTCCACATCGCCCACTGGGACACCGCGCCCTGGGCCGGACTCGGCAACTACCGCGTCTCCCTGGACTTCGACGCCCCCGTCGGCGAGGCCCTGCTGAAGTCCTTCGTCACCACCTGCGTCTTCACCCTGGCCTCGGTGTCGCTGTGCTGGCTGATCGGCACCGCCGCCGCCCTCTTCCTCCAGGAGAACTTCCGCGGCCGCGGCCTGCTGCGCACCCTGTTCCTGGTCCCGTACGCCCTGCCCGTCTACGCGGCCGTGATCACCTGGGCCTTCATGTTCCAACGGGACAACGGCCTGGTGAACCACGTCCTCCACGACCAGCTCGGCATCGGGGACTCCCCGGCCTTCTGGCTCATCGGGGAGAACAGCTTCTGGGCCCTGCTGACGGTCTCCGTCTGGAAGGGCTGGCCCTTCGCCTTCCTGATCGTGATGGCCGGGCTCCAGAACATCCCGCGCGACCTCTACGAGGCGTCCGCCCTCGACGGGGCCGGCGTCTGGCGGCAGATCCGGCACGTCACCCTGCCCTCCCTGCGCCCCGTCAACCAGGTGCTGGTCCTCGTGCTGTTCCTGTGGACCTTCAACGACTTCAACACCCCGTTCGTGCTCTTCGGGAAGGCCGCCCCGGAGTCCGCCGACCTGATCTCCCTGCACATCTACCAGTCCTCCTTCCAGACCTGGAACTTCGGGACCGGCTCGGCGATGTCCGTGCTCCTGCTGCTCTTCCTGCTGCTGGTGACGGGCGCGTACCTGCTGCTCACCGGTCGGGGGAGAAAGGGCGACCATGCCTAGTCCCCGAGCGCCCATGGCGGCGCCCCGCTCCTTCCTGTGGGCCCGCCGGGTCTTCCTGACCCTCCTCACCGGCTTCGTCCTGCTGCCGGTGTACGTGATGGTCTCCAGCTCCCTCAAGCCGCTCCAGGACGTCTCGGGGAAGTTCCAGTGGATCCCCTCCGGGCTCACCGTCCGCCCCTACCTCGACATTTGGGAGACCGTCCCGCTCGCGGACTACTTCCTGAACTCCCTGCTGGTGGCGGGGCTGGCCACGGTCTGTTCGGTGACCATCGCGGTGTTCGCCGCGTACGCCGTCAGCCGGTACTCCTTCCGCGGCCGCCGGGTGTTCACCGTCACCGTGCTCTCCACGCAGATGTTCCCCGGCATCCTCTTCCTGCTGCCGCTGTTCCTCCTCTACGTCAACATCGGCAACGCCACCGGCATCGCCCTCTTCGGTTCCCGGGGCGGTCTGGTCCTCACCTACCTGACCTTCTCCCTGCCGTTCTCGGTGTGGATGCTCATCGGGTACTTCGACTCCATCCCGCGCGACCTCGACGAGGCCGCCAAGGTGGACGGCTGCGGGCCGATCGGCGCCCTGTTCCGCGTGATCGTCCCGGCCGCCGTGCCCGGGATCGTGGCCGTGGCCGTGTACGCCTTCATGACCGCCTGGGGGGAAGTCCTCTTCGCCTCCGTGATGACCAACGACGCCACCCGCACGCTCGCCGTCGGCCTCCAGGGCTACGCCACCCAGAACGACGTGTACTGGAACCAGGTGATGGCGGCCTCCCTCGTCGTCAGCCTGCCCGTGGTCGCCGGATTCCTGCTGCTCCAGCGCTACCTGGTCGCCGGCCTCACCGCCGGCGCCGTCAAATGAGCCCCGCCGCCTCCGCCCCCTTCCCCGACCCCGAAGAGGCCACCGTGTCCGCACCCACCACCGCCCGTTCCGTCGACCTGGCCGCCTTCCCGCCCGGTTTCTCCTGGGGCACCGCCACCTCCGCCTATCAGATCGAGGGCGCCGTCACCGCCGACGGCCGCGGCCCCTCCATCTGGGACACCTTCTCCCGGGTCCCCGGCGCCATCGACAACGGCGACCACGGGGACACCGCCTGCGACCACTACCACCGCTGGCCCGAGGACCTGGCCCTGATGCGCCGGCTGGGCACCGACTCCTACCGCTTCTCCCTGGCCTGGCCCCGGATCCTGCCCGCCGGCGACGGCCCCGTGAACGCCCCCGGCCTCGACTTCTACGACCGCCTCACCGACGCCCTCCTCGACGCGGGGATCACCCCCTCCGTCACCCTCTACCACTGGGACCTGCCCCAGGCCCTCCAGGACCGCGGCGGCTGGACCGTCCGGGAGACCGCCGAGCACTTCGCCGCCTACGCGGCGCTGGCCGCCGACCGCCTCGGGGACCGGGTCACCCGCTGGGCCACCCTCAACGAGCCGCTCTGCTCCGCCTGGATCGGCCACCTCGAAGGCCGGATGGCCCCCGGCCTCACCGACCTCACCGCGGCCGTCCGGGCCTCCTACCACCTGCTCCTCGGCCACGGGCTGGCCGTGCAGGCCCTCCGCGCCGCCGTGCCCGGAGCCGAGATCGGCCTGGTCACCAACCACTCCACCGTGACCCCCGCCTCCGAACGGCCCGAGGACCTGGCCGCCGCCGCCCGCGCCGACGGCCACACCAACCGCTGGTGGCTGGACCCGGTCTACGGCCGCGGCTTCCCCGCCGACATGCGCGAGGTCTACGGGGTGGACCTGCCCGAACGCCCCGGGGACGCCACCACCATCGCGGCCCCCCTGGACTGGCACGGGGTCAACTACTACTTCCCGGTGACCGTCGCCGACGACCCCACCGGCCCGGCGCCGCACGCCCGCGAGATCCGCCTGCCCGACGTGCCCCGCACCGGCATGGACTGGCAGATCGACGCCGACGGGCTGGAGTCCGTACTCCTCCGTCTCACCGAGGACTACGGGGCCCGCCGCCTCTACGTCACCGAGAACGGCTCCGCCTTCGAGGACCGCCCCGGGCCCGACGGCGCGGTGCACGACCCCGAGCGCACCGCCTACCTGGAGGACCACCTCGCCGCCTGCGCCCGGGCCGTCCGCAAGGGCGTCCCGCTGGCCGGGTACTACGCCTGGTCCCTGCTCGACAACTTCGAGTGGGCCTACGGCTACGCCAAGCGCTTCGGCCTGGTTCACGTGGACTACGCCACCCAGCGGCGCACCCTCAAGAGCAGCGGCCTGCGGTACGCGGAGCTGATCCGCGCCCACCGCGACGGGACCGCCTGACCGCTCCCGGGCCGGGCCGCGGCGGGGGAGGGACGTCCCGTCGCGGCCCCGTCAGGTGGAGTCGCGCACGACGAGCTCCGGGGCGAAGAGCACGGTGCGCCGCTCGGTGCGCCCCTCCCGGAGCCGCTCGGTGAGCAGCTCCGCCATGGCCGCGGCCATCCGCTCCACCGGCTGCCGCACGGTGGTGAGGGCGGGACGGCAGGTCACGGCCACGCTGGAATCGTCGAAACCGACCACGGCCACGTCCTTCGGCACGCGCAGCCCCCGCTCCTGGAGGTACTGGCAGGCGCCCTGCGCCATCAGGTCGTTGGCGGCGAACACGGCGTCGGTGTCCGGGCGCAACCGCATCAGCTCGGCGGTGGCGGCCGCCCCGCTCTCCGTGGTGAAGCAGCCCTCCACCGCGGGCACGTCGGCCACCCCGCCCCGGGCCATGGCCTCCCGGAAGCCCCGGAGCCGTTCCCGGGCCGCGGGCAGGCCGGGGGGCGCGGCGAGCACCCCCGGTCTGCGCCGGCCCCGGGCCAACAGGTGCTCGGCGGCCAGCCGGGCCCCCGCGGCGTGGTCCAGGTCCACGCAGGCCGCCCGCGGCGGCAGTTCGTCGGGGCGTGCGAACAGCACCGTGGGCACGCCCGCCGCGTCGAGCAGGGCGGGCAGCGGATCCGCGGTCCGGACCGAGACGACCAGGGCCCCGTCGGCGGCTCCGCGCCGCAGGTAGTCCACCACCTGACGGCGCGCCGGCCCGGACTCGGCGACCAGCAGCACCGGGTGGATCCCGCGCGCCCGCAGGAACCCGAGCACCCCGCTGACCACCCGTCCGAAGAACGGGTCGGCGAAGACCCGGACCGCGAAGGCGTCCCCCGCTCCCGAGAGGACCAGGGCCACCGCCCCCGCCCCGGCGACCCGACCCACCAGGGCGCGGGCCGCGCTGTTGGGCGCGTACCCGGTCCGCTCGATGGCCCGCCGGACCGCCTCGCGCAGGTCCGGGTCCACATTGCGCACGCCGTTGACCACCCGGGACACGGTGGCCCGTGACACGCCCGCCTCGCGCGCCACGTCCTCCAGCGTCGGTGCCTTCCTGACCATCCCCGCACCTTATGCGGCGATCAGCCGGGCACCTTTAAATAAAGGTGTAAGGAAAGTCGTGACGCGGTTCTTGACCCCCCGTCACCGGCGCGGGCAAGGTTTCGGGAGAGCGCTCTCCCACTCCCTTTCCCCTCCCGCACGGAGATCTGACATGCCCATGATTGGCAGCTCCGCTCCGCCGCCCACCCGGGGCCGCACCCGTCACCGTCCCGGCGCCCGCCGCACCCTGGCCGGCGCCCTGGTGACCGCCCTGTCCGCCGGACTCCTCGCCCTCACCCCGGCCGCCCCCGCCCAAGCCGCCCCCGTCCTCCTCTCCCAGGGGAAGGCCGCCACCGCCTCCTCCACCGAGGGCGCCGCCTTCTCGGCCTCCGCCGCCGTGGACGGCAACCTCACCGGCACCCGCTGGGCCAGCAGCTGGAACGACGCCCAGTGGCTCCAGGTCGACCTCGGCGGCACCGCCGAGCTCAGCCGCGCCGTCCTCACCTGGGAGGCCGCGTACGGCCGCTCCTACCAGATCCAGGCCTCCGACAACGGCACCGACTGGCGGACCGTCACCACCGTCTCCGCCGGCGACGGCGGCACCGACGAGCTCACCCTGTCCGGCTCCGGCCGCTACGTCCGCATGAACGGCCTGACCCGCGCCACCGGCTACGGCTTCTCCCTGTGGGAGTTCCAGGTGTACGGAACCACCGGCGGCGGCCCCACCCTCCCCGGCGGCGGCGACCTCGGACCCAACGTCCACGTCTTCGACCCGTCCACCCCCGGCATCCAGGCCAAACTCGACGAGGTCTTCCGGCAGCAGGAGTCGGCCCAGTTCGGCAACGGCCGGCACGCCCTCCTCTTCAAGCCAGGCACCTACCAGGGCCTCAACGCCCAGATCGGCTTCTACACCCAGATCGCCGGACTCGGTCTGCGCCCCGACGACACCACCGTCAACGGCGACATCACCGTGGACGCGGGCTGGTTCGGGGGCAACGCCACCCAGAACTTCTGGCGCGCCGCCGAGAACCTCGCCGTGAACCCCGTCAACGGCACCAACCGCTGGGCCGTCTCGCAGGCGTCCTCCTTCCGCCGCATGCACGTCAAGGGCGGCCTCAACCTGGCCCCCGCCGGCTACGGCTGGGCCAGCGGCGGCTACATCGCCGACTCCCGCGTCGACGGGCAGATCGGCAACTACAGCCAGCAGCAGTGGTACACCCGCGACTCCGCCATCGGCGGCTGGTCCAACAGCGTCTGGAACCAGGTGTTCTCCGGCGTCGAGGGCGCGCCCGCCGGCTCCTTCCCGGAGCCCCGCTACACCACCCTCGACACCACTCCCGTCTCCCGCGAGAAGCCCTTCCTGCACTTCGAGGGCGGCGAGTACAAGGTGTTCGTGCCCGCCAAGCGCACCAACGCCCGCGGGGTCAGCTGGTCCGGGGCCCTCCAGGGCAGCTCGATCCCGCTGAGCCGCTTCTACGTGGTCCGCCCCGGCACCACCGCCGCCACCATGAACCAGGCCCTCGCCCAGGGACTCCACCTGCTGCTGACCCCCGGGGTCTACCACGTGGACCGGCCCGTCGAGGTCAACCGTCCCGGCACCGTGGTCCTCGGCCTCGGCCTGGCCACCCTCATCCCCGACAACGGCGTCACCGCCATGAAGGTGGCCGACGTGGATGGCGTCCGGCTCGCCGGCTTCCTCATCGACGCCGGACCCGTCAACTCCCCGGTCCTGCTGGAGATCGGCCCGGCCGGATCCTCCGCCGACCACGCCGCCGACCCCACCACCGTGCAGGACGTCTACCTGCGCATCGGCGGCGCCGGCCCCGGCAAGGCCACCACCTCCATGGTCGTCAACAGCGACGACACCGTCATCGACCACACCTGGGTGTGGCGCGCCGACCACGGGGACGGGGTCGGCTGGGAGACCAACCGCGCCGACTACGGCGTCCGCGTCAACGGTGACGACGTCCTGGCCACCGGCCTCTTCGTCGAGCACTTCAACAAGTACGACGTGGAGTGGTACGGCGAACGCGGCCGCACCATCTTCTTCCAGAACGAGAAGGCGTACGACGCGCCGAACCAGGCCGCCATCCAGAACGGCTCCGTCAAGGGCTACGCCGCCTACCGCGTGGACGACTCCGTGAACACCCACGAGGGCTGGGGCATGGGCAGCTACTGCTACTACAACGTGGACCCGACAATCCGGCAGGCCCACGGCTTCCGCGCCCCGGTCAAGCCCGGCGTGCGCTTCCACAGCCTGCT
The DNA here is from genome assembly GCF_040302735.1 of Streptomyces sp. NPDC097619. Taxonomy (NCBI): domain Bacteria; kingdom Bacillati; phylum Actinomycetota; class Actinomycetes; order Kitasatosporales; family Streptomycetaceae; genus Streptomyces; species Streptomyces sp. NPDC097619. The sequence goes on from NZ_JBEOSD010000130.1 coordinate 9,604, forward strand.
CACCGTCTCGCTCGGCGGCAACGGCCAGTTCGACCACGTGATCAACGAGACCGGGGCCCCCACCTCCGGCACCTCCACCGTCCCCTCCACGGTCGTCTCCTTCCCCTGACGGCCCGCACTCCCCCCACCGCGGGGACGCCGGCCGTCCGGCGTCCCCGCCCCACCCGCAGGAGCCGCCATGACCCGCCCCACCCCGCCCACGGGACCGCCACCGGGCCGCGCCCGCCGCCCGCGCCGCACCACCGCCGTCCTGGCCTGCCTGGGCACCCTCGCCGCCACCGCCCTCACCCTCACGGCGGCCCCCGCCGCCGGAGCCGCCGAGACCCTCCTCTCCCAGGGGAAGACCGCCACCGCCTCCTCCGCCGAGGGCGCCGCCTTCTCCGCCTCCGCCGCCGTGGACGGCGACCTCACCGGCACCCGCTGGGCCAGCGAATGGCGCGACCCCCAGTGGCTCCAGGTCGACCTCGGCCGCACCGCCGAACTCAGCCGCGTCGTCCTCGACTGGGAGGCCGCCCACGCCACCGGCTACGAGATCCAGGCCTCCGACAACGGCACCGACTGGCGCACCCTGAAGACCGTCACCGGCGGCGACGGCGGCACCGACGAACTCGCCGTCGCCGGCTCCGGCCGCTACGTCCGCATGTACGGGACCAAGCGCTCGGGCGGCTACGGCTACTCCCTGTGGGAGTTCCGCGTCTACGGCGAGGGCGGCACCACCCCGCCGCCCACCGGCGCCGTCCGCGTCACCGGCAGCCAGGGGAACTGGCGGCTCACCGTCGGCGGACAGCCCTTCACCGTCAAGGGCCTCACCTGGGGACCCCCGCCGTCCGAAGCGGCCCGGCTGCTGCCCGACGTGAAGTCCATGGGCGTCAACACCCTCCGCACCTGGGGCACCGACGGCAGCTCCAAGACCCTCCTGGACGCCGCCGCGGCCCAGGGGCTCAAGGTCATGAACGGCTTCTGGCTCCAGCCCGGCGGCGGCCCCGGCTCCGGCGGCTGCGTGAACTACCTGACCGACACCGCCTACAAGACGAACATGCTCGCCGAGTTCTCCCGCTGGGTGGAGACCTACCGAGGCCACCCCGCGACCCTCATGTGGAACGTCGGCAACGAGTCCGTGCTCGGCCTCCAGAACTGCTACGGCGGCGCCGAACTCGAAGCCCAGCGCAACGCCTACACCGCCTTCGTCAACGAGGTCGCCCGGCGGATCCACACCCTCGACCCCGACCACCCCGTCACCTCCACCGACGCCTGGACCGGAGCCTGGCCCTACTACAAGCGCAACGCCCCCGACCTCGACCTCTACGCCATGAACTCCTACGCGGACGCCTGCCGGGTCCGCCAGGACTGGGAGGCGGGCGGCTACACCAAGCCCTACGTCATCACCGAGACCGGCCCGGCCGGCGAGTGGGAGGTCCCGGACGACGCCAACGGCGTGCCCGACGAACCCACCGAGACCCAGAAGGCCGAGGGCTACACCCGCGCCTGGAACTGCGTCACCGGCCACCAGGGCGTCGCCCTGGGCGCCACCCTCTTCCACTACGGCACCGAACACGACTTCGGCGGCGTCTGGTTCAACCTGATCCCCGACGGCCTCAAGCGACCCGCGTACTACGCCGTCAAGAAGGCGTACACCGGAGGCAACGCCGGCGACGACCTGCCGCCCGTGATCACCGGCATGACCGTCCCGCAGGCCGCCGGGGCCCCCGCCGGCGCCGAGTTCACCGTCCGCGCGCAGCTGAGCGACCCCGAGGGGCGACCCGTCACCCCCCGGATCTACCTCAGCGGCAACTACGCCAACGGCGACAAGCGCCTCGTCGAGGCCCGCTGGCGGGACACCGGCGGCGGCACCTTCGCCGTCACCGCCCCCGAGAAGCTCGGCGTGTGGAAGGTCTACGTCCAGGCCGAGGACGGCCGCGGGAACGCCACCATCGAGACCCGCTCGGTCAAGGTCACCGCACCCCCCGTGGCCGGCACCAACCTCGCCCTGAACCGCCCCACCACGGCCTCCTCCTTCCAGACCTCCTACGGGGACTGCCCCTGCCCGCCCGAGCGCGCCACCGACGGGAACGCCGGCACCCGCTGGGCCAGTGACTGGAGCGATCCCCAGTGGATCCAGACCGACCTGGGCGCCGTCCGCACCCTGCGCACCGTCCAACTGGTCTGGGACCCGGCCTACGCCCGCGCCTACGAACTCCGCGTCTCCGACGACGGCACCACCTGGCGCACCGTGCAGACCGTCACCGACGGCAACGGCGACGTGGACACCCTCGCCGCCGCCACCACCGCCCGGTACGTCCGGCTCCAGCTCACCGCCCGGGGCACCGGGTGGGGCTACTCCCTGTACGAGTTCGGCATCTACGGAGGATGATCATGAGATCACGAACCGGCCCGCGCTCCCGTCCGCTGGCGGCCCTGCTGATCGCCACCGCCCTCGGGGCGACGCTGCTCGGCGCGGGCACCTACGCCACCGCCGGCACGACCGGCCCCGGCACGGCCGCGGCGCCCGCCGCCGCCCACTCCGGGCACCGGACGGCCGCCGTCGCGGCGGTACCCACCGCCGACGACCCCGACGGGGACGGCTGGATCCCGGCCGTCCCGCAGGTCACCGCCACTCCCTCGCACGCCAACCCGCCCGACCGGTACTTCCACGAGTTCCAGGCCAACTGCGACGTGACCCACACCGCCCCGGACGACCCGATCGTCTACCCGGGCCGGCCGGGGGCCTCCCACGACCACACCTTCATGGGGAACCGCTCGACCAACGGCAACAGCACCACCGGCACCCTGTACGGGGGCACCACCACCTGCAAGGCCCCCGGCGACGCCTCCGCCTACTGGATGCCGTCCCTCTACGACGGGGACCGCAAGGTGCTGCCCACCGGACCGCAGGTGATCTACTACAAGACCGGGGTCACCGACTACACCAGCGTCCGGCCCTTCCCGCGCGGACTGCGCTTCGTGGTCGGCGACCCGGCGCAGTCCCTGGAGCAGTTCCGCGGGCACCGCGGCTGGGTCGAGGGCTGGGAGTGCGGGGACAGCTACAAGAACCCGGACTTCCCGGCGAACTGCCCGGTCGGCACCCAGCTCAACATCCGGATGCAGTCGCCCAGTTGCTGGGACGGCAAGTTCCTGGACACGCCCGACCACCGCAGCCACATGTCCTACCCGGTGGTCAAGCCCGGCACCAACGACAACGTCTGCCCGGCCTCTCACCCGGTGGCCGTGCCGATGGTCGAGTTCAAGATGGCCTTCCCCGTGTCCGGTGACATGTCCCGCGTGAGACTGGCCAGCGGTCGCGGCTACTCCTTCCACTACGACTTCTTCAACGCGTGGGAGGAGCGCACCCTCAAGGCCCTGGTGGACCACTGCATCCGCGGCGGCCTCCAGTGCAACGCCCGGGGCTACGACGAGACCCACCCCGCCGCGGGCGCGGCCCTCGGCCCCGACTACCGGCTGCCGTAACCGGCTTCCCGGTCGCCGCGGGGCCCGTGCGCCCCGCGGCCGGGGGCGGGTTCCCTCTCCCCCGCCGCCCCGCCCCCTCCCCACCCGGCCCGGTCGTCCCCGCTGACGGCCGGGCCGTTCCGCATCCCGCGCCGACCGCGTCCGGCCCCGGCCGCGTACGTCGCGCACCCCGAGCCGACCGAGGACCCGGATGACCCAGCCGTACACCGCCCCCCGGCCGCCGGAGCCCACCGGGGACCCCGAGCCCCCCGGTTCCGCCGCGCACCGCGTCCCGCCCGCCGTGCCCGGCGCGGCGGCCCCGCCGACCGCACCGACCGCACCGCACCGACCGACGGCATCGACCGCACCGGCCCCACGGCCCCGGTCGGCCCCGGCGCCGGCCGCGCCGGCCGGGTCGGTCGATCCGGCGGAGGCCGCCCTCCGCTCCCTCGACGCGGCGGGCCGGGTCCGCCTGCTCACCGGGGCCGACACCTGGCGCACCGCCGCCGTCCCCGCGCTCGGCCTCCGCGCCCTGGTCCTGTCCGACGGGCCCGCCGGGATCCGCGGCGAGTCCTGGGACGAGCGCCGCACCTCCGCCCTGCTGCCCTCCGCGTCCGCCCTGGGCGCCCTCTGGGACGAACCGCTCGTCGAACGGCTCGGCGCGCTCCTCGCCGCCGAGGCCCGCCGCAAGGGCGTGGACGTGGTCCTCGGCCCCACCCTCAACCTGCACCGCAGCCCCCTGGGCGGCCGCCACTTCGAGTGCTTCTCCGAGGACCCCGAACTCACCGGCCGTACCGGGGCCGCCCTGATCCGGGGGATCCAGGCGCACGGGGTGGCCGCCACCGCCAAGCACTTCGTGGCCAACGACTCGGAGACCGACCGGCTCATCGTGGACGTCCGGATGGACCCCCGCACCCTCCGCGAGGTCTACCTGGCCCCCTTCGAGGCCGCCGTCGCCGCCGGGGTGTGGGTGGTGATGGCCGGCTACAACTCCGTCGGCGGCCACACCATGACGGCCGGCCCCCTGCTGCGGGACCCCCTCAAGACGGAATGGGGCTTCGACGGGGTGGTGGTCTCCGACTGGGGCGCGGTCCGCACCGCGGAGGGCCCCGCCCGCGCCGGCCTCGACCTGGCCATGCCCGGCCCCGAAGGCCCCTGGGCGGAGGAACTGCTCCGCGCCCTCCGGGAGGGGCGGGTCCCCGCCGAGGCCGTCGAGGACAAGGTCCGCCGCCTGCTGCGGCTGGCCGTCCGGGTCGGCGCCCTGGGCCCCGTCCCCCCACCGGACCGTCCCGGCCGCGCCGTTCCGCGACGGGCGCCCACCGCGGCCCCCGCACCTGCCCCCGCCGACGCCGACGCCCCCGCCGCGCCCCGGACCGCGGCCGCGGTCGCCCGGCCGCCCGGGCCCGGCGAGACCCGTCGACTGCTCCGGCGGGCGGCTTCCGCCGCTGCCGTCCTGCTGCACAACCGCTCCGGTGCGCTGCCGCTGGATCCCCACCGGATCCGCTCGCTGGCCGTGATCGGCACCCACGCCACGGAGCCCCGGCTCCAGGGCGGAGGCAGCGCGGGGGTCTTCCCGGACCGCGCCGTCACCCCGCTGGACGGGATCCGCGCCCGACTGGGCCCCGGGGTCCGCGTCACCCACGTGCCCGGACCGCCGCTGGGTCTGCCCCCGGCCCCCGTGGGCCCCGGCACCGGACGGGACCCGGTCACCGGGGCACCCGGGATCCGGCTCCGGGTCCTGGACGGCAACGGTCGGGAGCTCCTCTCCGAGCACCGCCTCTCCGGCAGGCAGTTGGAGCCGGGACTGCCCACGGGGGCCCGTACCGTGGAGCTGAGCTGCCTGCTCGGTCCCGGCCGGGCGGGGGAGTGGACCCTCTCCCTCGCCGGATTCGGCCGGATGTCCCTGGAGCTGGACGGCCGGACCCTCTTCGACGCCGACCACCCCCGGCGGACCGAGGACCCCGCCGTGATCCACGTCAGCCCGCCCGCCCGGACCGTACGCGCCCCGCTGGACGGCACCCGGCCGGTGCTGCTCACCGCCCGGCGCGCCCTCGCCCCCGGGACCGGCCGGGCCACCGTCCTCGGGGCCGCGCCCCCCGCCCCGCCGTACGAGGAGGCCCTGGCGGAGGCCGTCGACGCGGCCCGTACCCACGAGCGCGTCGTCCTGGTGGTCGGCACCACGGAGCACTCCGAGACCGAGGGGGCCGACCGGGCCGGGCTCCGGCTGGACGGCCCCCAGGACGCGCTGGCCGAAGCGGTGCTCGCGGCCGATCCGCGCACCGTGGTCGTCCTCAACTGCGGGGCCCCGGTGGAGCTGCCCTGGCGGGACCGGGCCGGAGCCCTGTTGCTCGGCTGGTTCCCCGGCCAGGAGGCCGGCGACGCCCTCGCCGACGTGCTCTTCGGGGCCGTCGAGCCGGCCGGCCGGCTCCCCACCACCTGGCCCGCCGAGCTCGCGACGGCCCCCGTCACCGCCGTCCGGCCCCACGAGGGGCGGCTGGAGTACACCGAGGGGCTGCACCTCGGCCACCGCGGCTGGTTGCGGTCCGGGCGCGAGCCCGCCTACTGGTTCGGCCACGGGCTCGGTTACACCACCTGGGAGTACGAGCACGCCGAGGTGCCCGCCGAGGTGCCCGCCGGGGCGGGGTTCACGGTCCGGGTCCGGGTCCGCAACACCGGCACCCGGTCGGGTCGCGAGGTGGTCCAGGTGTACCTGGCCCGGCCGGGGTCCGCCGTGGAGCGGCCGGTGCGCCGGTTCGCCGGGTACGCGGCGGTGCGCGCCGCCCCGGGCGCCGACGCCCTCGCCGAAGTCGCCGTCCCGGCCCGGGTGCTGCGGCACTGGGACCCCGGGACGGGCCGCTGGGACACCGAACCGGGCCCCTGCCGGGTCCTGGTGGGACGCTCGGCGGGGGATCCGCGGCTCTTCGCGGAGACCCTGTTGACGGCCGTACCGATGCCCGGGGGATCCGTCCCACCGGCCGTGCCGGAGGGTCCGGACATGGGGGAAGCGTGAACATCGCGTGACGTCCGGCCGGAGGGAATCGATTACCGGCCGGTACCCCGACTCCCGTCCCGCGAACGGGAACTGACGGCCCGTAAGGGTAGGTGGAATTCTTTCGGTGATCTCGGCCCGCCCGCACAGAAATTACGGGTTCACGAACCGGTATGTGATGCAGATCACGGTCACGTTGTGTGGCGGAACTCCCCCTTCAGGGCGGGCGAATCCCGTGTGAATCAGCAGTTCCGTCACCGAGTGCAAGGGGGTTCCGCGCCCGTGGAAAGCCCGTCCGGTGCCCTTCCGGCCACTCTGGCCGGAAGGGCACCCGGAATTTCTTGACTGGTTGACAAGGCGGGCGGCAGGGTTATGGACGCACCGCCGGAAGAGGGTCCGGCCGCGTGCGCCGTCGTGTGCCCCGTAACGGATAAAGATCCCTGCCGGTCCGCAATCCGGCAGACGGGATCCGGCGGCCATCTGAAATCTCCTGAACGTGTCCAGCATTCGTCACCGACGCGATCGCGCGCTCCGCACCGCCGCGATCCCGTTCGCGTGGAAACCGGGGGAATCCATGGAAAGCGTCAAGGCACGGAACCACGAGGACCTGGTCCGCTTCTACGCGGCCGGGAACGCGGGCGAGAAGAGCATCTTCGAGGTCTGGGAGGACGGCGGCAGTCGCGAGGACTCCGTGACCCCCTCCACCTACAGCCGCGAGTACCGGGACTGGATGACGGCCCGGCTCCTCGCCGAACTGGAACTCAACGGCGGCGGCCTGCTCAGCCTGGGCTGCGGAAACGCCGCCGTCGAAGCCGAGGTGGCCCGCCGTGGCCACCGGGTCCTGGCCCTCGACGCCATGGAGGACGCCGTCGCCCTGGCCCGCCGCAAGGGCCTGGAGGCCGTCTGCGCGGACATCTACCAGTGGGAGCCCGCCGAGCCCTGGTCCGTCATCTACATCGACGGGGTCCTCGGCCACCTCCTGGACCCGCGGGAGGGGCTGACCCCGGTGCTCGAACGCATCCGGTCCTGGCTCGCCCCCGGCCCCGGGTCCCGCTCCGGTCGCGCCTCGCTCGTCGCCTCCAACGACGCTCCGCGCGACGGCGGGGAATTCCAGAAGGCTCCCAAGGTGGACGGATTCCACTGGCTGTCCGCCCCTTATCTCCGCGACCAGGCACTCAAATCCGGATTCGACACCGCGGAGACCGACGAGTTCCGGTACTCCCGACCGTTCTCCGGCGAGCGGGTGCGGGCCGTCATGACGGCCCACGTGGTGGGCTGACGCTTTTCCCGCCCTTCGGACGACCTTCGGCGACAGTAGTTGGGTAAGAACAGATGAAAAATGGTGCAGAACTGCTCGTGGACGCGCTCGTGGCCCACGGCGTGGAAACGGTCTTCGGTTTTCCCGGTGACACCAGCATCGCCTTCTACGAGGAACTGGGACGGCGTTCCGGAGAAATCCGGCACGTCCTCACCCGGGACGAACGGCACGCCGGCTTCATGGCCGACGCGCACTCCCGGACCACCCGGAGACTGGGCGTCTGCGAGGCGTCCAGCGGGGCCGGGGCCGTGTACCTGGCCAGCGGACTCGCGGAGGCGTACACCTCCAGCATCCCGCTGCTGGCGATCACCACCGACAACAGCCGGCGCAGCGCCGGCACGGCCGCCATCAGCGAGATCGACCAGGAGAAGCTGTTCTCGGCCTGCACCACCTGGTGCCGGACCGCCGACCGCACCGCGGACATCCCCGCCCTCGTCGCCGAGGCCGTCATCGCCGCCGGCACCGGCCGCCCGGGACCGGCCGTCCTGATCCTCCCCGAGGACGTCCTCGAAGGCCACGCCGAAGTGGACCCGGCCGGTGCCGGCCGGCCCGGCACCGACGCACTGCCCGCGAGCCGCCCCGCCGCCGAGGCCGCGGCGGTCCGGGCGGCCGCCGAACTGCTCGCCGCCGCCGAACGCCCGGTGATCCTCGCCGGCGGCGGGGCCCACCTCTCCGGCGCGGGCCCCGCCCTGCTCGCCCTCGCCGAACACGCGGCCCTGCCCGTCGCCACCTCCATCCACGGCAAGGGCGTCCTCCCCGAGACCCACCCGCTCGCCCTCGGCGTCGCGGGCGGCAACGGCGCCCGCGACTACGCCAACGCCCGGGCCGCCGAAGCCGACGTGGCCCTGTTCGTCGGCACCCGGGGCAACGCCACCGACACCCTCGGCTTCACCGCCCCCGCCCGCGACCGGGCCCGCGTCGTCCACATCGAGACCGACCCGGCCCGCGCGGGCCGCAACTACCCCGGCGGCATCGCCCTCACCGGCGACGCCCGCACCGTCCTGGAACAGCTCCGCGCCCACCTGCCCGCGGCCGCCGCGCCCGTTCGGGCGGCCCGGACCGCCCGCCTGGCCGCCGCCCGCCAGGAATGGGCCGAACGCGAGGCCGCCACCGCCCCGCCGCAGCTCCCCGAAGGGGTGCTCCCGCCCCGCGAACTGATCCGCGCCCTCCGCGACGCCTTCGGCCCGGACACCTGGATCACCGCCGACGCCGGCACCCCCACCCCCTACCTGGCCTGCCACTGGGAATCCCCCGGGGACGCCTGGCGGGTGGTCATCCCGCGCGGCCACGGCCCCATGGGGTACGCCGTGCCCGCCTCGGTCGGCGTGGCCGTCGCCCACCCCGGCGAGCGGGTCCTCTGCCTGACCACCGAGAACAGCCTCGCCATGGCGGTCGCCGAATGGGAGACCGCCCACCGGCTCGCCCTGCCGATCACCTACGTGGTCCTCGACAACACCTCGCTGGCCTGGATCAAGATGATCCAGCACCTGTACGCGGGCCGCCGCTACTTCGCCGTGGACCCCGGCCCCATCGACCCGGTGCTCCTCGGCCGCGGCACCGGCATCGAGGGCGCCCGCGCCCACACCCTGGCGGAGTTCCAGGCCCTCGCCAAACAGGCCGCCGACCGGCCCGGACCCTCCGTCATCCACGTCCTCGTCCCCGAGCACATGGACGTCACACCCCCCGTACCGGTGTGGCAGGCCGCGCTTTCCGGCGATTCGCCGACGCGACCCATCCACTGACGGCACACTCGTCGGCAACGGCGCCCGGCCCGCCCGCACCACCGGCCGGCCCCGCCCCGATCCGCCGCACCGCACCCACCCAGCACGGACCGAGAACGGCAGGAGAACCACCCGACATGCCGAGCACCACGGGGATCTGGCTGCGCCGCGAGGCGTCCGCCACCGAACAGCGCACCCCCCTCGTCCCCCGGGACGCCGCCAAACTCGTCGCCGACGGCGTCCCCGTCACGGTGGAGGAGTCCGGCCACCGCGCCTTCCCCATCGAGGAGTACGCCGCGGCCGGCTGCCGCGTCGCCCCCGGGGACTCCTGGCCCCAGGCCCCCGCCGACCAGGTCGTCCTCGGTCTCAAGGAGCCCTCCGCGGCCGCCGCCCCGCTCACCCACCGGCACGTCTTCTTCGGCCACGCCTACAAGGGCCAGGAGGGCGGCCCGGCCCTCCTCGACCGCTTCGCCGCCGGCGGCGGCACCCTCCTCGACCTCGAATACCTCACCGACGACTCCGGCCGCCGCGTCGTCGCCTTCGGCCACTGGGCCGGATACGTGGGCGCCGCCCTCGCCGTCCTCCACCACCGCGGCGCCCTGGACGTCCCGCTGACCTCCGGCCCCCGCGACGAGCTCGACGCCCGCCTCGCCCGAGGCCGTGGGGACGGCACCCGCGCCCTGGTCATCGGCGCCCTCGGCCGCTCCGGGCGCGGCGCCGTCGAGGCCCTGCGCACCGCTGGCGCCGAGGTCACCGCCTGGGACCTCGCCGAGACCCGCACCCTGGACAAGGCGGCCCTCCTCGACCACGACCTGCTGGTCAACACCGTCTTCGCGGACACCCCGGGCACCCCCTTCCTCACCACGGAGGACCTGCTCCGCGGCGACCGCCGCCTGTCCGTGGTCTCCGACGTCACCTGCGACGTCACCTCCGACTGCAACCGGCTGCCCGTCTACGACCGGGTCACGGACTGGGCGGAGCCGGTCCGTCGGCTCACCGACGCGCCCCCGTTGGACCTGATCGCCGTGGACAACCTCCCCTCCCTGCTGCCCCGGGAGTCGAGCACCGACTTCTCCGGGGGCCTGCTCCCGCACCTCGCGGTCCTGCCCGCCGGAGACCCCGTGTGGACCCGCAGCGAGGAGCACTTCCGGCGCGCCACCCACCGGCCGACCAGCCAGAACTGAGGAACCATGAGCGAGCTGCCCGACCCCACCGAGCCGATATCCCCCTCCGGCCGCGTGCACTGGATAGGCACCGGCATGTCCACCGGCAGCGGTCTCGGCCTGGTCACCCGCGCCACCGAGACCCTGCTGTGGGGCCGCACCACCGCCAAGGCCGAGGGCTGCCTGGACCGGCTGGGCCTCGGCGGCACCGCGGGCACCCGGGCCTACACGCCGGAGGCCCTGGCCGCCGAACTGGCCCCGGGGGACGTGGTCGTCTCCATGCTCCCCGCCGCCGAACACCCCACGCTCGTGGACCTCGCGCTGCGCCACCGCGCCCACTTCGCCTGCTCCAGCTACGTGAGCCCGCAGATCCGCGAGCGCGCCGACGAAGCCCGCCGCCGCGGCTCCGTCCTGCTCACCGAGATCGGCCTCGACCCCGGCATCGACCACCTCTACGCCCACGAACTGGTCCGCGCCGCGCGGGCGTTCACCGGGGACCGGCCCGCCACCGCCGAGTTCACCTCCTACTGCGGCAGCAACCCGGCCGTCCCCAACGACTTCCGCTACCGGTTCAGCTGGGCGCCGCGCGGCGTGCTCACCGCCCTGCTGTCCCCGGCCCGCGCCATCGACAGCGGGGCCGTCACCGAGGTGGCCCGCCCCTGGGAGGCGGCCACCGCGCAGTCCGTCGGCGGGGAGACCTTCGAGGTGTACCCCAACCGGGACAGCGTGCCCTTCGTGGACACCTACGCCCTGCCCGGCAGTTGGGACCTGCGCACCTTCGTGCGCGGCACGATGCGCCTCGACGGCTGGACGAAGGCGTGGCAGCCCGTCTTCGCCGAACTGCCCACCGCCTCCGAGGAGCGGCTGACCGAGCTCGCCGCCGAACTCGCCGGAAGGTACCCCACCTCCGCCGAGGACCACGACCGGGTGGTCATGTCGGTGAAGCTGCGGGTCCGCACCGACGCGGGGGAGTCCTGGTCCGGGGAGTACGTCCTCGACGCCACCGGCGACTCCCGCGAGGCCGCCACGCCGCGCCTGGTCTCCGTACCGCTGGCCTGCGGGATCCTCGACCTCACCGCCGGGCGCACCGCCCCCGGCCTGCACCAGGCCGCCGACGACCCCGAGACCGTCGCCCGCTGGCTGGAGTTCCTGGCCGGCCAGGGCATCGAGGCCGCCTACCACGAGGACACCGAGGCAGAGGACGCGGACGCGTGAGGGCCCCGGCGCGGAACGGCGGCCCGGGGGCCGCCGCGTGAGCCGGGCGGACGTACGGGACGCGCCCGCCTCCCACCTGCGCAAGGGCATCCTGCCGCTGCTCGGCTACGCCGTGCTCACCGCGGCCATGGACGTGTACGCGGGCAACCGCTTCGAAGTGGTGAGCCCCGCGGGCATCGCCGCGGTGTCCTTCACCCTCACGATGGTCTTCTTCATGGGCGTGGAAGGGCCCCGCAGGGGGCCCGCGGAGTGGCGCGGCACCATCGGCACGCACCGCCGCGACCTGGTCGCCATCAACATCACCACGGCGCTGACCTGGCTCTCCACCTTCTACGCCCTGGAGTACCTGGAACCGGCCATCGTGAACGTGATCGGGCTCGCCCTGGGCCCGATGGTCATGACCCTGGCCGGCCCGCTGCTCCGCCGCGACAGCCGGGTGATGGCCACCGAGGTGGTGGTCTCCGTAGCGATCGGCGGACTCCTCGCGGTGCTGATGTGGGCCTCGTTCAGCGGGCGCAGCGGCCTGGGCGACCTGTCCACCCGGGACGCCGTGCTCGGGCTGGTCTTCACCTTCGCCTGCGCCGCCGGTTCCGCCGTGAACATCATCTACATGAAGCGGCTGAACGACGCCGGGTGCGAGCCCGGCACCGTGCTCGCCACCCGCTTCGTCCTGATGAGCGTGGTGGCCTGGCTGCTGCTCGCCCTGGAGGACCACCCGGACCTGGGGGCCGCCCTGCTGCCCGGCGCGGTGGTCGCCGTGATCGGGGTGGGACTGCCGATCTACGTCCTGCAGATCGGCGTGCGGCACACCGAGCCCATCACGACCTCGCTGGTGGTGTGCCTGTCCCCGCTGTTCGCCTTCCTGATGCAGTTCGCGGACGGACGGCTCGCCTTCTCCGGGTTCACCCTCGCCGGGGTCGTCGGCGTGGTGGCCCTGGTCGCCGTCGGGGTGCTCGCCCGGGACCGCAGCACGGCCCCGACGGCCGGCGCGAAACCCGTCGGGGGCCCCGACCCGGCGGCTCCGCCCGCCCCCGAGACCGCCGCCGGCCCCGCGGGTCGGCCCGCCGTGCGGACCCCGCACGAGGACCACGGAGGACCCCGCCCATGACCATCACCGCTGTCGTCGACGCGTACGGGGCCGGCCGACTGCTGCCCGGGGCCCTCCGTCTGCGGGGCGTGGACGTGGTCCACGTCCGGTCGCCGTTCCCCGACACCCGGCTCGCCTACCGCCCCGAGGACTTCTCGGTGGACCTGGCGCACACCGGCGACCTCGCGGCGACCGTCCGGGCCCTGCGCGGGCTCGGGGTCACCGAGGTCGTGGCCGCCGCCGAGTCCGGGGTCCTGCTGGCCGACGAGCTGTCCGCCGCGCTCGGGGTGCCCGGGAACCTGCCCGAGCTGTCCCTGGCCCGCCGGGACAAGACGCTCATGCAGCGGGCCGTCCGCGAGGCCGGGCTCGCCGCCGCCGAGGACCGCACCTCGGCCTCCCCGGAGGAGGTGGCCGACTGGGTCCGGGAGCGGGGGGTGTGGCCGGTGGTGCTCAAGCCCGTGCTCAGCGCGGGCACCGACAACGTGTTCATCTGCCACGACCCGGAGGAAGTGGCCGCCGCGCACGCCGCGATCATGTCCTCCGAGGACCGCTACGGACGCCCCAACACGGTCGTCCTCGCGCAGCAGTTCCTCGCCGGGGCCGAGCACTACGTGAACACCGTCAGTCGGGACGGCACCCACCGCGTCGTCGAGGTGTGGCGCTACCACAAGCGGCTGGTCGACGGGCACAGCATCTACGACTACGAGGACCTGCTGCCGCTGGACGAGCCGGGGGCCGCGCGGGTCACCTCCTACGTGCGGGCCGTCCTGGACGCCCTGGGCATCCGCAACGGCGCCGGGCACACCGAGGTCATGCTCACCCCCGGCGGGCCGGTGCTCATCGAGAGCGGGGCCCGCCTCGGTGGCGGCCAGATGCCCGAACTGCTCACCCGTTGCACGGGGGCCGACCAGGTCAACAGCCTGGCCTACGCCATCGCGGACCCGGAGAGCTTCCTCGCCGAGGCGGACGCGCCGTACCTGCTGAAGAACCGGCTGCGGTGCGTCAACCTCATCTCCCCCCGCGCGGGCACGGTGCCGGGGGAGGAGGGCTGGGCCGCGGTCCGGGCGCTGCCCTCCTTCGCCCACCTGGTGACCGCCCTGCCGGCGGGCAGCCCGCTGGGCCGCACCATCGACATGGCCACCTGCCCGGGCACGGTCTACCTCACGGCGGACGACGCGGCCACCGTGGAGGAGGACTACCGGGCGCTGCGGGCGCTGGAGGAGGACGGCCTGTACGCGGGCTGATCCGGACGCGCGGAACGCGCACGCCGCGGACATCGACCTCGACGCCCTCCTCGCCCCCGACGTCCGCGAACACGTGGT
>NZ_JBEOSD010000131.1:0-23468 GCF_040302735.1 Streptomyces sp. NPDC097619
TCCGAGCGGCCGACGACCCCACAACGCGGACCCGGCCGGCCACGACGCCCCCCCCGGCGCGGCCGCGGTGCCGGAGGGGGCCGCGGGGCTCGTGGGCGGCGCCGCGGCGCCGGACCGTTCCGCAGGGGCGGGCCCCCCGCAGCCCGCGAGGGCGGCTCCGCCCAGCGCCACCAGCGCGGCCATGACGGCAACGTTTCGTACGCAAATGGTCACGCGCGAAACATATATGACTATCCGGCAATCAGACGCTTGCGGCACTCCTCCACGTCGAAGTCGCCGGGGGGATACTTCGGGTCGAGCTCTTCCAGGTGCTCCAGCAGCTTCCCGACCGCCCAGTTGCGGTACCACTTGCGGTCGGCGGGGACCACGTACCAGGGGGCCGTGTCCGTGCCGCACCGCTCCAGCGCCAGCTCGTAGGCCCGCTGGTACTCGGGCCACAGGGCCCGCTCCTCGATGTCGCCGGCGTTGAACTTCCAGTGCTTGTCCGGATTGTCCAGCCGCTCCAGCAGCCGCTCCCGCTGTTCGTCCCGGCCGATGTGGAGGAAGACCTTCACCACGGTCACCCCGTCCTCGGCCAGGGCCCGCTCGAAGCGGTTGATCTGCCCGTACCGGCGGCTCACCACCTTGCGCGGGGCCAGCTCGCGGACCCGGGCGATCAGCACGTCCTCGTAGTGCGAACGGTCGAAGATGCCGATCTCACCCGGCTGCGGCAGCGCCTTCGCGATCCGCCACAGGAACGGGTGCCCGCGCTCCTCGGCGGTCGGCGCCTTGAAGGCCCGGATCCGGCAGCCGGAGGGGTTGAACCAGCCGATGACGTGTTTGACCGTGCCGCCCTTGCCGCTGGTGTCCATCCCCTGGAGGACCAGCAGCACCCGCCGCCGGTCGCCCGCCGTGCTCGCCGCGTACAGCCGCTCCTGGTACTCCGCGAGCCGGACGCCCAGCTCCCCGGAGGCGGCCAGCCCCTCGGCCTTCGTCCTCGGCCCGGCCGGCACGCCCGCCGGGTCCAGCGCGGCCAGATCGGGCCGGGTGCCCGGGCGGACCCGCAGCGCCTCCCGGAGCGAGGGCGCGTCCCACCGCTCCCGGCCGGCACCACCCCGACCGCCCCGGTCCGGGGCCCCGGCCCCTGCCCCCTCGCCCACCTTCCCGGCCCCGGCGCTCTTCCCGGCCTTCGCGACCTTCTCCGCTTTCTCCGCCTTCTTCGGCTTCTCGGCCTTCTTCGGCTTCTCGGGCTTCGCGCCCGCCGCGGGATCCGCGGCTCCGGTGGCTTTCCGGATCTTGCCGCTCTTCTTCCCGGTACCCGACCGGTCCGCCGTCTGGCCCTTCGCCACCGCCCGGCTCCTTCCGCTCGCCTCGTCCCGTTCGCTTGGTCCCGATCCTGCGCCGGATCGGGACGGACCGCGAGCGGGCGCCGGCCCCGGGCGGGCCCGCCCGACCTAGCGCCAGGGGCCGGTGACGGCGAAGGTGCTCCCCGGGGTGTAGCAGTTCACGAACATCACCGTGCCGTCCGGCGAGAAGGTGACCCCGGCGAACTCCCCCCACTCCGGGGCCCCCGGGCCCCCGATGTCCTGGGCGTTGCGCGCCACCGGATACACGTCACCGCCCCGGGTCACCCCGAAGACGTGCTGGGCGCCCGCGCCGTCCTCGCAGACCATCAGCCCGCCGCCCGGCGCCAGGCAGATGTTGTCCGGGGCCTCGCCGGGCAGGGACACGTCCGTGTCCGGCCCGAAGACCACGGCGAGGGTGAGCCGGCGGCGCCGCGGCTCGTACTTCCACACCTGCCCGTGGTGGTCGGCCGCGGACCCCTCCGCGCTGCGGGCGAAGCTGGACACGAAGTACACGGCGCCGGCGTTCCAGTAGCAGCCCTCCAGCTTCTGGGCGTGGGTGATGCCGCGCGGGCCGAAGTCCTGCTCGCGGATCGGGGTGCCGACCGCCTGCGGATCGGGCACCGGCACCCACTCCACCGGCAGCCGCGTGCCGGGCTCCCGCACCGCCGACAGGTCGGGCACCCCGGGGACCCGGAGGGCCTGCAGGGTGCCGCCCGCGCGCAGCGAGCCGGGGCCGCCCCGGGGCCGGGCGGGCAGGAAGCGGTAGAACAGCCCGAAGGGCTTGACGAAGGCGTCCTCGGTCTCGTAGACGGTCCCGGTGCCGGGATCGACCGCCACGGCCTCGTGCGCGAACCGGCCCATGGCCGTCAGCGGCACCGCTCCGAGCCGGTGCGGATCGGCCGGGTCCACCTCGAAGACGAACCCGTGGTCGCGCGCGTACCCCGAGGTGCCCGCCCGGTCCTCGGTCTCCTCGCAGCTCAGCCAGGTGTGCCAGGGGGTGGGGCCGCCCGCGCAGTTGACGGCGGTGCCGGCCAGGCCCACCCGTTCCCCGGTGGGGGCGCCCCGGCGGTCCAGCTCCAGGACGGTGCAGCCGCCCAGGGCCCCCGGGTCGTAGGTCAGCCCCGGGACGGGCGGGACCCGCAGGGCGGCGTCGGCGCGGTTCTCGTGGTTGCGGACCAGACGGAGGCGGACCGGGGAGCCCGCGCCGGAGCCGGGGAAGGCGGCCATGCCGTCGCAGTTGCCCGGGACCGGGCCCTGTCCGGAGAGCATCGGGCGCCCGGTCCGGGACAGCACCCGGTAGCGGAAGCCGCGGGGCAGGTCGAGGAGCCCGTCGGGATCGGGCAGCAGCGGCCCGTAGCCGCGGGCGGGCAGGCCGCGCGGCGCGGCGGCCGCCGTGAAGAGCTCGCCGAGCGCGCCGCCGAAGGCGACCGCGGCGGCCGCTCCGGTACCGGCGAGGACCTGGCGTCGGGTCGGGGCCATGGGCACACACTCCCTGCGGGGGCGACAGGAGACGGACCCGCACGTGGTACCACGCCCGCCGCGAGGAGCGAAGGACGCCGGGCGGGACCCGGCCGGTATCGCACCCGCCCGGGGCCCGCCCCTCCCGGATCCGGGACGGCGTCGGGGCCGGTCCGGGCGTGCGCCCCGACCGGCCCCGACGGCACGGCGGCTCAGGCGAGCTTGGCGTCCAGGGTGATGGTCGTCCCCGTGAGGGCCTGGCTGACCGGGCAGTTCTTCTTGGCGTCCTCGGCCGCGGCGGCGAAGCCCTCGGCGTCGAGACCGGGCACCTCACCGGCGACGGTGAGGTGGATGCCGGTGATGCCCTGGCCCGGCTGGAAGGTGACGTCCGCCGAGGTGGTCAGCTTGGTCGGCGGGGTACCGGCCTTGGCCAGCCCGTTCGACAGCGCCATGGAGAAGCAGCTGGAGTGGGCGGCGGCGATGAGCTCCTCGGGGCTGGTCTTCCCGTTCGGCTCCTCGCTGCGGGCGGGCCAGGAGACGGGGTAGGAGCCGATGCCCGACGAGTCGAGCGTCACCACGCCCGAGCCCTCCAGCAGGTTGCCCTCCCAGACGGTGTGTGCGTGACGCGTGGTGGCCATGATGGATCCCTTCAAGGCTGGTCCGCCGGGCCGGGGTTGGCCCGACCCGGCCCAACCTACTGCGCCACGAGGCCCTTTGCGTCACGCGCCAGGGCGGTGAGCCGCGAGATCGCGCGGAAGTACTTCTTCCGGTAACCGCCGTTCAGCATCTCTTCACTGAACAGCCGGTCGAAGGGCTCCCCGGAGGCCAGCACCGGGATCTCCCGGTCGTACAGCCGGTCCGCGAGGACCACCAGCCGCAGGGCCGTGGACTGGTCGGGCACCGCCCGCACGTCGGTCAGGCAGACCGCGGCGAGGTCCTCGGTGAGGGCCCCGTACCGGCTCGGGTGCACCCGGGCCAGGTGGTCGAGGAGACCGGGGAAGTCGTCCAGGGAGGCCCCGGGGGTGGCGTACGCGGCCTTGGTGACCTGCTCCTCGGAGTAGGGCGCCGGCGCCTCGGGCAGCCCGCGGTGGCGGTAGTCCTCGCCGTCGATCCGCAGCGGGCGGAAGTGCGCGGACAGCCCCTGGATCTCGCGGAGGAAGTCCACCGCGGCGAAGCGGCCCTCGCCGAGCTTGCCGGGCAGGGTGTTGGAGGTCGCGGCGAGCGCCACGCCCGACTCGACCAGCTTCCGCAGCAGGCTGGAGACCAGCACGGTGTCGCCCGGGTCGTCGAGCTCGAACTCGTCGATGCAGAGCAGCCGGTGCTCGCCCAGGGTCCGCACGGTCTGCTGGAAGCCGAGGGCGCCGACCAGGTTCGTCAGCTCGACGAAGGTGCCGAAGGCCTTCTGCTCCGGTGCGGCCGGGGTGGCGTGCCAGAGGGAGGCGAGCAGGTGCGTCTTGCCGACGCCGTAGCCGCCGTCCAGGTACACCCCGCGGGGCGCGGCCGGGGCCTCGGGCTTGCGGGAGAACCAGCGGCGCTTGGCGGGCCCGGCGGCGTGGGACCCGCCCAGGCCGGCGGCGAAGGCGCTCAGGGTGGAGACGGCCTGCGCCTGGCTGGGCTGGTTCGGGTCCGGGTCGTACGTGTCGAAGCGGACCCCGTCGAAGCGGGGCGGCGGCACCATCTCGGCGACCAGCCGTTCGGCGGGCACGTGCGGCTCGCGGGCGCACAGCGACTGCGGGCCCGCCCCGGCTATCCGGTCGGCGTCGGGGGCCGGTGTCCCGGAGGGCCCCGAGGGCGCGGTGAGAGATGTTGACACAGTTCTCCACTGTACGGGGCGTGTCACACTGCACCGCATGCGACGGCTGTTCCCTGTGACCGATCAGACATCCGAATCCGGCGACCGGGAGTGGTCCCTGGAGGAGCTCGCGGAGGCGTACGCCTACCCGCCCACGGAGCCCGGCGCGGCCTGGCTGCGGGGCAACATGGTCTCCTCGCTTGACGGGGCCGCCCAGCACGACGGGCGCTCGCAGCCGATCTCCAGCGCCACCGACATGCGGATCTTCGGCACCCTGCGGGGCCTGGCGGACGTGATCGTGGTCGGCGCGGAAACGGTTCGGCTGGAGGGGTACCGTCCGGCCCGGGTCCGGGACGCCTTCGCCGCCGGCCGCCGGGCCGCCGGACAGGCCCCGGCCGCCGCCATCGCGGTCGTGAGCGCCGGGCTCGACCTGGACTTCTCCCTCCCGCTCTTCACCGCGCCGTCGGTGCCCACGCTGCTGCTCACCGGGGCCGCGGCCCCGGCGGAGCGGGTGGCCGCGGCCCGGGCGGCCGGGGTGGAGGTCCTCACGGCCGGCGAGGGCGCCGGGGTGGACCCGGCGCGGGCCGTGCGGGAGCTCGCGGCCCGCGGGCTGACCCGCCAGCTGACCGAGGGCGGGCCCCGGCTGCTGGGCCAGTTCGTGGCCGCCGGGGCCCTGGACGAGCTCTGCCTGACCGTCTCTCCCACGCTGACCGCGGGAGACGCCCAGCGGATCGCGGGCGGACCGTCACTGAACGTGCCCGCCCGGATGCGGTTGACCTCGCTCCTGGAGGAGGCCGGGTTCCTTTTCACCCGTTACGGTCGGATCTGACGAGTTGCGGAATTCACCGTTCCGCTTTTTCCCGGCTGGGCACACTAACTTCCGAGGCTCCATGTGCTGACGGGGCAGGATGGTTTCCGCAGGGGACCGCCACGGTCGCGAGACCACGGCCAAGAAGGAGAGGGCGTCCGTGTTCACGAGCGTATTGATGATCGAGAAGTCTCTGACATCCGTAGACGTGGACTTCGTCACCACCCTGCACGGAGACGACCCCGTCTCCTTCGTCGTGCTGCTGCAGCCCCGGGGCGACCAGGACCGGCTGCTGCGGGCCATCGACGACGTCGCGCTCGGTGAGCTGCCCGAGGCCGTCCGGGAGGGGGAGGAACCGGAGGGCGCGGAGGCCCGCGGCCCCGCCGAACAGGCCCTGGCGGCCTCCCTGGCCTCCCTGCGGGCCCGCAACCACTCGGCCGTCGGGCAGGTCGTCGAGGACCACCCCCTCGACAAGCTCAAGGCCGTCGTGGAGGAGACCGGGGCCGACGAGGTGATCGTCCTGACCGCCCCGCACTTCGTGGAGGAGTTCTTCCACCGGGACTGGGCCTCCCGGGCGCGCCACAAGGTCGGGGTTCCGGTGCTCAAGCTCTTCGCCCACAACGAATAGGCTGCGGGGGTGGTGCCCCGGCCCGGGGCACCGCTCCGCCGGACCGCGACGCCCGCCGCGCCGCGACCGCGGAGCCCGTCCGACGCACCGCACGCACCGCACCGAGCCACTCGGGCGCAGCCCTCGGGAGAGACACGCATGACACCTGGCCTGCCGACCGCCATGGACCGGCCCCACTTCATCGGCATCGGCGGCGCCGGCATGTCCGGTATCGCGAAGATCCTCGCCCAGCGCGGCGCCGCCGTGGCGGGCAGCGACTCCCGCGAGTCCGCGACCGCCGAGGCCCTGCGCGCCCAGGGTGCCACCGTCCACATCGGGCACGCCGCCGGGCACCTCGCCGACGAGGCCACCTGCGTGGTCGTCTCCAGCGCCATCCGCGCCGACAACCCCGAGCTGCTCCGCGCCGCCGAACTGGACATCCCCGTCGTGCACCGCTCCGACGCGCTGGCCGCCCTCATGACCGGGCTCCGCCCGATCGCCGTCGCCGGCACCCACGGCAAGACCACCACCACCTCCATGCTGGCGGTCTCCCTCTCGGCCCTGGGCCTGGCCCCGTCCTACGCCATCGGCGGGGACCTGGACGCCCCCGGCTCCAACGCCCACCACGGCGAGGGCGAGATCTTCGTGGCCGAGGCGGACGAGAGCGACCGCAGCTTCCACCGGTACGCGCCCGAGGTCGCCATCGTCCTCAACGCCGAACTTGACCACCACGCCAACTACGCCTCGATGGAGGAGATCTTCGAGTCCTTCGAGATCTTCGCCGGGAAGATCGTCCCCGGTGGCACCCTGGTGGTCTCCGCCGACCAGGAGGGCGCCGTGGAGCTGACCCGCCGGGTCCGCGCCGCCTCCGGGGTCCGGGTCGTCACCTACGGCGAGAGCGCCGACGCCGACGTCCGCATCACCTCCGTGCTCCCGCGCGGCCTGTCCAGCGAGGTCACCGTCGAGATCGACGGCGACCCGCTGACCTTCACCGTCTCGGTGCCCGGCCGCCACTACGCCCACAACGCCGTGGCCGCCCTCCTGGCCGGCACCGCCCTGGGCGTCCCGGCCGGCGAGCTGGCCGCCGCCCTGGGCAAGTACACCGGCGTCAAGCGCCGCCTCCAGCTCAAGGGCGAGGCCGCCGGGGTCCAGGTCATCGACTCCTACGCCCACCACCCCACCGAGATGACCGCCGACCTGGAGGCCATCCGCGGGGCCGCCGGGGACTCCCGGATCCTGGTGGTCTTCCAGCCCCACCTCTTCTCCCGCACCCAGGAGCTGGGCAAGGAGATGGGACAGGCCCTCGCCCTCGCCGACTCCTCCGTGGTCCTGGACATCTACCCGGCCCGCGAGGACCCGGTCCCCGGCGTCACCAGCGAGATCATCATCGCCGCGGCCCGCGCCGCCGGGGCCGACGTGACCGCCGAACACGACAAGGGCGCGGTGGCCGAGGTCATCGCGGGAATGGCCAAGCCCGGCGATCTCGTTCTCACCATGGGCGCGGGCGACGTCACCGACCTGGGCCCGCAGATCCTGGACCGTCTGGCGCACTGAGGGAGAGCGAAGGCCATGGCGTACGAAGTCGAGAAGCCCGACGAGCAGTGGCAGGCCGAGCTCACGCCGTCCGAGTACCAGGTGCTGCGCCTGGCCGGGACCGAGCCCGCCTTCCGCGGCGAATACACCGACACCAAGACGGTGGGCACCTATTCCTGCCGTGCCTGCGGGGCGGAGCTGTTCCGTTCCGAGACCAAGTTCGACTCGCACTGCGGCTGGCCGTCGTTCTTCGACCCGAAGGACAGCGAGGCCGTGGAGCTGCTGGCGGACACCTCGCACGGCATGGTCCGCACCGAGGTCCGCTGCGCGACGTGCGGCTCGCACCTGGGCCACGTCTTCGAGGGCGAGGGCTACCCGACCCCGACGGACCAGCGCTACTGCATCAACTCCATCAGCCTGCGCCTGGCCCCCGACGCCGGCTGACCCCCTTTCGCACCACCCCGGGCCCCCGCCCCACGGCGGGGGCCCGCGCGTTTTCCGGGGTGGGCGGATGCCCGCTTGTCACAGGTGTAATACGCGTCATACGCTGGCGGTGTGGCCAGGACCAGGACCAGGATCAGCATCAGCCTCGAACAGACTCAGGCGGAGCGCATCAAGCGGCACGCGGAGCGGGCCGGACTCGACGTGTCCGCGTACCTCGTGCACGCGGCGACGCGCCAGATGGCGGAGACCGAGGCCATAGAGGAACAGTTCGCCGGTGTGGACGCCCTCATCGACGCGGCGGAGAACGGAGCCGCCGGTCCGGTCGAACAGGACGGATCCGAAGGGGAGCTGACGGAGCAGGAACGGCGCGAGGTGGAGGCCGCCCTCGCCCTCGTCCGCGGGGCCGGCCCGGCGGGGGCGCGGCCCGGCGCGGCGGCGTGAGCCCGCGGGTCCCGGTCTATGACACCGGGATGCTCATCGCCCTCGCCGACCGGAAGGCGAAGGCGGTCCACTTGCACGAGGGCATGCGGGGGACCCCGCATCGGGCCCTCGTCCTCGGCCCGGTCCTGGCCCAGGTGTGGCGGCCGGCACCGGCGCTCGTACACGGCTTGGCCGCGGTGCTCAGGGACTGCACCGTCCCGCAGGCACGGGACGCGGAGTCGGCCATGCGCGACACACGGGTGGGCCGCCCCGAATGCATCGCGTGCGCGGCGGGTCCGGACCTCAGGGACTGGCGTCGGATCGGCACCGTGCTGGGGGCGGCGGCGCTGCCAGCGAAGAAGAGGCCCGACGCCGTCGACGCGTGCGTGGCGCTCGCGGCCGCCAAGCACGGCAGTGCGGTGGTGTTCACCAGCGATCCCGAGGACATCACGGCGTACCTGGAGGTGTTGGATCCGCCCGACGTCCACGTGATCGCCGTCTGAGGAGTCAGCCCCCGCCCCACGGCGGGGGCCCGCGCGTTTCCCGGGGGTGGCGGGACGGGTGGGGTGGGGGGATTTCTGGTGGGGGGGGTACAGGGGGTGGGTGAGGGGGCCTGTTTCCCTGGCGTACCGCGGGAGGTCACGGGGCAGCCTCCGGGCGGTACCTCGCTCGCGCTCTTCTGGGACCGCTTCGTTCCCCCCTCACCCGCAGAGGTCACTCACCCATGGTAGAACTCAACCGCCGACGGTTCCTCCAGCTCGCGGGCGGCGCCGCGGCGCTCACCGCCCTGTCGGACAGCATCGCCCGGGCCGCGGCCATCCCGGCCGCCGCGGGCACCGGCACCATCCAGGACGTGGAACACATCGTCGTCCTGATGCAGGAGAACCGTTCCTTCGACCACTACTTCGGTGCGATGAAGGGCGTCCGCGGCTTCGGTGACCCGCGTCCCGTGACCCTGCCGAGCGGGAAGTCCGTGTGGAACCAGGCGGACACGAACGGCAAGGTCACCCTGCCGTTCCGACCCCCGGGCGACGACCTGGGCATGGAGTTCCTCCAGGGCCTCAACCACGACTGGGCGGGCGGGCAGAAGGCCTTCAACAAGGGCAGGTACGACCAGTGGGTGCCCGCCAAGACGGCCACCACCATGGCCCACCTCACCCGCGAGGACATCCCCTTCCACTACGCCCTCGCCGACGCCTTCACGATCTGCGACGCCTACCACTGCAGCTTCATCGGGTCCACCGACCCCAACCGCTACTACCTGTGGAGCGGGTACACCGGCAACGACGGCACCGGCGGCGGACCCGTCCTCAACAACGCCGAGGCGGGCTACGGCTGGACCACCTACCCCGAGCGCCTGGAGGCGGCCGGGATCTCCTGGAAGATCTACCAGGACATCGGCGACGGCCTGAACGCCGCCGGCTCCTGGGGCTGGATCAACGACGCCTACCGCGGCAACTACGGCGACAACTCCCTGCTGTACTTCAACAGCTACCGCAACGCCCAGCCCGGCAACCCCCTCTACGACAAGGCCCGCACCGGCACCGACGCCAAGGCGGGAGAGGGGTACTTCGACCGCCTGCGCGCCGACGTCCGGGCCGGTACCCTCCCGAAGATCTCGTGGATCGCCGCCCCGGAAGCCTTCTCCGAGCACTCCAACTGGCCCTCGAACTACGGCGCCTGGTACATCGCCCAGGTCCTCGACGCCCTCACCTCCAACCCGGAGGTGTGGTCGCGCACCGCCCTGTTCATCACCTACGACGAGAACGACGGCTTCTTCGACCACGTCGTCCCGCCGTACGCCCCGGCCTCCGCCGCCCAGGGCCTCTCCACCACCGCCACCGCCCTGGACGTCTTCCCCGGCAAGACCGGCTACGTGGCCGGCCCCTACGGCCTGGGCCCCCGGGTGCCGATGCTCGTCGTCTCCCCCTGGAGCACCGGCGGCTTCACCTGCTCCGAGACCTTCGACCACACCTCGGTCATCCGCTTCATGGAGTCCCGCTTCGGGGTCCGCGAGCCCAACATCTCGCCCTGGCGCCGGGCCGTCTGCGGCGACCTGACCTCGGCCTTCGACTTCACCCGCACCGACACCGCCCCGGCCGCCCTGCCGCCCACCGCGGGCTACTACCCGCCGGACCGCAACCGCCACCCCGACTTCGTCCCCACCGTCCCGGCCGTGGGCACCATGCCCCGCCAGGAGGCCGGGTCCAAGCCCACCCGCCCGCTGGGCTACGCCCCGTACGTGGACGGCGCCCAGGACGTCGCGGCCGGGAAGTACGCCCTCACCTTCAGCGGCGGCTCCCGCCTCGGCGCCCAGTTCCTCGTCACCTCCGCCAACCGCACCGACGCCCCCTGGACCTACACCACCGAGGCCGGAAAGTCGATCAAGGACACCTGGAACACCACCTACTCCAACGGGGTCACCGACCTCACGGTGCACGGACCCAACGGCTTCGTGCGCCGCTTCCGCAGCCCCGGCAAGACCGCCGGCCCCGAGGTCACCGCCCGCCACAACGCGGCCACCGGCAACCTCGACCTGACCCTCACCAACGCGGGCGGCGCCGACGCGCAGCTCACCGTCACCCAGACCTACGGGGGAGCGGCGCAGACCCTCACCGTCCGCAAGGGCGCCACCGTCACGCACAGCGTGGACCTGCGCTCCGCCCGCAACTGGTACGACGTCACGGTGACCCGCTCCGGGGACTCGGTGTTCCTGCGCCGCCTCGCCGGCAAGGTCGAGACCGGGGCCGCCGGCCTCACCGACCCCGGCATCCTCACGGTGTGACCGGTGAGGGTGCACCGTCACGCGTGACACGGCCCACCGCACCGTCACATGTGACACGGCCGGGTGCACCCTCACACCCCGCTCCCTCACACCCCGCTCCCCGGCCCCCGCAGCGTTCCGGCGGCCGGTGGGTAGGACGGCGGTCCGGCCGGGCAGACCCTACGGGTCGAAGGGCGCCACCGCGCCCGGCCCACCGCAGGGAGACCGCATGCCCATCACTCACCGGACCGTCGGATCCGGACCGGTCCGCGTCATCGTGCTGCACGACTGGTTCGGGACCTCCGCCAACTGGGGTTCCGTACTGGACTACTGGGACCCGGAGGGGTTCACGTACGCCTTCCTCGACTACCGGGGGTACGGCGAACGCCGGGACGAGCCGGGCCGGTTCGACGTCCCCGAGATCGCCGGGGACGTCCTCGCCCTCGCCGACGAGCTGGGCTGGGACACCTTCTCCCTCATCGGCCACTCGATGGGCGGCAAGGCGGCCCAGCAGGTCCTGGTCCACGCCCCGCACCGGGTGGAGAAGCTGATCGGCGTGGCACCCGTGCCGGCCTCCCCGTACGCGATGGACGAGGCCACCCACGCCCTCTTCCACGGCGCGGCGGCCGAGCCCGGCAACCGCCGCACCATCCTCGACCTGGTGACCGGCAACCGCGCGAGCGGCCACTGGCTGGACCGGATGACGGCGCACTCCGTGGAGGTCTCCCGCCCCGAGGCCTTCGCCTCCTACTTCGCCAGCTGGCAGTCCCTGGACCTGTCGGCCGCGGTCAAGGGCAACACCGTCCCGGTGCTCGTGCTCGTCGGCGCCCACGACCTGGCGCTCACCGCGGAGGTCATGGAGGCCACCTGGCGGGTCTGGTACCCGCACAGCGAGGTCCGGATCCTGCCCGGTGCCGGGCACTACCCGATGCACGAGACCCCGGTGGCCCTGGTCACGGCCGTGGAGTCGTTCCTCCGGGGCTGACCCCCGCCGGGTCCCGTCCGGTCCGGAGCCGGCCCACCAGCCACTCCAGGGCCGGGCGGGTCTCCCGCCCCCAGGTCTCGTAGTTGTGGCCCCCGCTGTCCAGCAGGATCGAGGACACCCGCGCCGGGGCCCGCACCGCGGCCACGAACTCCAGCGTCCGCGGGTACTGGTGCTCGCCCCGCCGGCTGCTCGCCACCAGCAGCGACACCGGCGGCTGCGGCCGGTTCCGCAGCAGCCACAGCAGGTCGTTCTCCCGCTCCAGGGCCGGATCCCCGCCGAACAGGTCCCCGGTGTCCGCGTCGTGCGCCGCCCGGTACGGCGCGGACAGGCCGGCCCCGGCCCGGTACGCGTCCGATCGGCGCAGGGCCAGCTTCAGGGCGCAGTACCCGCCCACCGAATTGCCCATCACCCCCCACGCGCGCGGGTCCCGGGTCAGCCCGTACCGGGCGGCGACGGCGGCCGGCAGGTCCTCGGCGAAGAAGGTCTCCGTGCGCGGCCCGCCCGGCACGTCCACGCACTCGGTGTCCCGGGGCGGGGCCACCGTGGGGGTCAGCATCACCAGCACCGTGGGCCGCATCCGCCCCGCCCGCACCCCGTCCCGGGCCAGCTGCGGGTACCGGAACAGGTCCAGCAGCACCCGGGGCGTGCTCGGGTACCCGCTCAGGGCCACCACCACCGGGAAGGAGCGCCGCCGCTCCGGCGGCGCGGCCAGGTACTCCGGCGGCAGGTGCACGTAGCCGGGGGTGGTCAGCTCCCCGTCCCGGGAGCGCACCCGGACCGCGTCGATCCGCCCCGTGACGGCCTCGTCGGTGGTGCCCCGGTACTTCCACCGGTGCACTCCGGTGACCCGCAGCCCCGGCCCGTCCGCCCCCGGGTCCTCCCGGCGCAGGCCCAGCAGGTCGCTCCAGCCGGAGTGGAACCCGTAGGCGGAGTTCAGGGCCAGCCCGGCGGGCACGGCCAGGGCCAGGGTCAGTCCCAGCAGCGCGCCGGCCCGGCCGAGCAGGAACCGCGGTCCCGGCCCGGACAGCCGCGGCCATCCCACCACCACGGCCGTGAACACGGCGCAGGCGAGCAGCGCCGCCAGGGCGAGGGTCAGGTCACCGGTGAGCGGCATGGCTACCGGAAGGGCGTCCGCGCATGGCCCCGATCCTGCCAGGACCGCACCCCCGGGACCCGGCAGCCCCGGCCCCCCGGGCGGGGCGGAACCGCCCCCGCCGGGCCGCCGGGTCGCGAGGCGGCGGGTCGGGAGGCGGCCCGGTCGGGCGCCGGCGGGTCAGGAGGCCGCACGGGCGGGCGGCCCCTCGACCGGCCCGGACACGGCCCCCTCCTCCGGGTGGACCCAGCTCAGCTCGTAGTACCTGAGGCGGTCGTCCTCCGCGACCAGCCGCAGCCCGGCCGCGGTCATCACCCGCTGCGAGGCCACGTTCTCGCGGTCGGTGTCCCCGCGGACCCGCCGGGCGCCGTGCCGGCGGGCCAGGTCCAGCAGGGCCCGGACCGCCTCGGTGGCGTACCCGGCGCCCCGCGCCGAGGGGATCAGTCCGTAGCCGATGGTCACCCCGCCCTCGGCGTCGGCCGGGCCGTGGAAGCCGAGGCCGCCGATGGCCAGCCCGTCGGAGCGGCGGCGGATCTCGTACGCGCCGAAGGGGTGCGGGTCGCCGGTCTCCGCGATCGTCGCGAGGAAGGTGCGGGCGCCGACGGCATCGGTCTCGTCGGGGTACCCCGGGGCCCAGGCGGCGCGGTCCCGGGGCCGCGGGTCCAGCAGCCGTTCGGCCTCGGCCGCGTCCAGGGGGTGCAGTACCAGGCGTTCGGTCACCAGGTCGTCCATACCGGCGTGCTATCACAGGTCGGGGCGCCGGGCCCATGGCCCGGACCGGCACAATCGCGTCGCGGGAGCACCCCGGCGATCGGCTATGCTGTGCGTGCACGTCGCACGGGTGGTCCGCCGCCCGTCGTGGTGGGTGTAGCTCAGTTGGTAGAGCACCTGGTTGTGGTCCAGGTGGCCGCGGGTTCGAGTCCCGTCACTCACCCTGTCGCCCGAGGGGCGTACGAGATCCGTCTCGTACGCCCCTCGGGTGTTTCCCCGGTCCCGCGGTCCGTTCCGGACCGTCAGCGCACCCGGTAGACCTGGCCCGTCTGCGCCCCCTCCACGGAGCGGACGTACGCCGTCGCGGCGCGGGCCACCGGCACGGCCTCCATGCCGGGGAAGAACGGGGCGTACGCCGGCAGGGACTCCTCGAACACGGTGGGGCTCACCACGTTGATCCGCTGCGGCGGCAGCTCGATGGCGGCCGCCCGCACGAACGCCTCGATCGCGCCGTTCGCGGCCGACGCGGCCGCCCCCGCGCGGATCGGCTCGTCCGTGAGGATCCCGCTGACCAGCGTGAACGAACCGGTCGGCGCCACGTGCCGGGCACCCTGCCGGACCAGCTCGATCTGGCTCAGCGCCTTGCCGTGCAGGGTGGACGCGTAGTCGGCCGTGCTCAGCTCGCCCAGCGGCCGGAACACCGCGTGCCCCGCCGCCACCGCGACCGCGTCCAGCGGTCCCGCCTCCGCGTACAGCCGGGCCACCGCCTCCGGGTCCGTGACATCGGCCACCAGGTCGCCGCCGGACCGGCCCACCCCGATCACCTCGTGCCCGCGCTCCGCGAGGGCCGAGCGCACCGCGCCGCCCAGGGTGCCGCTCGCGCCGACCAGGAGAATCCTCACCACACACCGTCCAAGAGAGCCGTGGAAACGTCCGTCCGGGAGCCGTTCCCCCGGACACCCCCGACGCTACGCACCGCCGGCCGCCCCCGGAAATGCCGTCCGGTCAGGGACTATGCTCGGCAGGCATGGACGACGTGGAACTGCGCCACCTCAGGGCCCTGGACGCGGTGGCCGCGGCCGGCACCGTCACGGCGGCCGCCGCCCGGCTGCACCTGACCCAGCCCGCGCTGTCGCGCACCCTCGCCCAGTTGGAGGCCCGGGTCGGCGTCCGGCTCGTCGACCGCACCTCCCGCCGGCTGGCCCTCACCCCCGCCGGCAGCACCCTCCTCGGGCACGGCCGGGCGATCCTCTCCCACCTCGACGCGGCCCTCGCCGACACCCGTACCGTCTCCCGCCCGCTCCGCCTCGGCTACACCTGCGCGGTCCTCGGCCGGCAGACCGTGCCCCTGCTGCGGTCCTGGCGCCGCGCCCACCCGCACACCCCGCTGGAGGTGGTCCGCCGCGACAACAGCACCGCCGGGCTGGCCACCGGCGACACCGACGTGGCGGTGCTGCGCACCGTACCGGCCGACCCCCGCATCCGCACCGAGGCCCTCTACACCGAGGGCCGGGTCGCCGCTCTGCCCGACGACCACCCCCTCGCGGGCCGGGACCGGGTCCGGATGGCCGAGCTGACCGATCCGACCGGGGCGCCGGAGCTGCCCCTGGCCCTGTGGCCGGACACCGGCACCGCCTCCCCGGAGCTGTGGCCGCGCGAGGGCCGTCCGGTGGGCGTGATCGAGGTGGGCAACGTGGACGAGTGGCTCAACCTCATCGCCACGGGCGCCGCCTTCGGGCTCGGCGCCGAGGGCACCGCGCAGAGCCACGCCCACCCCGGGGTCCGCTTCGTGCCCGTGACGGACGTCCCCGACGCCACCGTCTACCTGGCCCACCCCGCCCACCCCACGCACCCGCGGACCGAGGAGTTCCTCGCCGCCGTCCGGGAGACCGTCAGCTCCTGAGGGCCGGCCCCGGAGGGCACGGCCTCAGGGGCCCAGCACGACCGCCGACTCCCCGGGCAGGTGGATCCGGCCCGCCGGATCGGGGGACTGCACCGGCTGCCAGGCCGCGAGGACCCGCACGCCGTTGCGGCCCAGTGCGATCGTCGCCGGCTCCGGGGCGAGGTTCACCGCGATCCGCACGTCCCCCCGCCGGTACGTCAACCAGCGCCGCTCCTCGTCGAAGGCCACCTTCACCGCCGCCAGGTCGGGATCGCGCAGGTCGTGCTGGTGCCGGCGGAGCCGCACCAGCGTGCGGTGCCACTCCAGCAGCCGGTTGTGGGGGGCGTGCTCCGGCTCCGCCCAGTTCAGGCAGGACCGGTCCCGGGTCGCCGGGTCCTGCGGATCGGGCACCCGGTCCAGCGGCTCCCCGAAGGCCGCGAACTCCCTTCGCCGGCCCGCCCGTACGGCCTCCCCGAGCAGCGGATCGGTGTGGTCGGTGAAGTACTGCCAGGGGGTGTGCGCCCCCCACTCCTCGCCCATGAACAGCATCGGCACGAACGGGCCGGTCAGCACCAGGGTCGCCGCGCAGGCCAGCAGCCCCGGCGACAGCGAGGAGGAGAGCCGGTCCCCGACGGCCCGGTTGCCGATCTGGTCGTGGGTCTGCGCGTAGCCCAGGAACCGGTGCGCGGGGGTCCGCCGCCGGTCCACCGGCCGCCCGTGCGTGCGGCCCCGGAACGCCGAGTACGTGCCGTCGTGGAAGAAGCCCCGGGTCATGCTCTTGGCGAGGGCCGCGAGCGGGGCCACGGCGAAGTCGGCGTAGTAGCCGCGGTCCTCGCCGGTCAGCGCGCAGTGCAGACCGTGGTGGAAGTCGTCGTTCCACTGGGCGTGCAGGCCGATCCCGCCCTCCGACCGGGGCCGGGTGGTCCCCGGGTCGCACCGGTCGGACTCGGCGATCAGGAACAACCGCCGTCCCGTCTCCGCGGCCAACGCGTCCACCGCCGCGGACAGCTCCTCCAGGAAGGTCAGCGCCCGCCCGTCGGCGAGGGCGTGCACGGCGTCCAACCGCAGCCCGTCGATCCGGTAGTCCCGCAGCCAGGCCAGGGCGCTCTCCACCAGGTAGGCGCGCACCTCGTCGGACCCGGGCGCGTCCAGGTTCACCGCGGCACCCCACGGGGTCTGCCGGGTGTCGGTGAAGTACGGCCCGAAGGCGGGCAGATGGTTCCCCGAGGGCCCGAGGTGGTTGTGCACCACGTCCAGGACCACGCCCAGGCCGTGTTCGTGCGCGGTGTCCACGAACCGGGCCAGCCCCGCCGGCCCGCCGTACGGTTCGTGTACCGCCCACGGGGCCACCCCGTCGTAGCCCCAACCGTGCCGGCCGGGGAACGGACAGACCGGCATCACCTCCACGTGGGTCACGCCCAGCGCGGCGAGGTGCCCCAACCGGGCCGCCGCCGCGTCGAAGGTGCCCTCCGCGGTGAAGGTCCCGATGTGCAGCTCGTACAGCACGGAGTCCTGGAGCGGCAGGGAGGGGCCCGGCACCGACCACACGAACCGCTCCGGCTCCACCACCGCGCTCGGCCCGTCCGGGCCGTCGGGCAGCCGCCTGCCCCGCGGATCGGGCCGCACCACCGGGTCGTCGTCGAGCTGGAACCCGTACCGGTCGCCGTCCCGGGCCGGGGCCTCGACCGCCCACCAGCCGGCCCGTTCCGGGTCCCGTTCCATGGGTCGCGCCGCCTCCTCGCGCAGCCGCAGCACGACCCGTTCTGCCTGTGGTGCCCACACCTCGAACTGCACGGACGGTCCCCTCCTCGCGGACGGCGGCTAACCCGGTCCGCCCCATCATCGCCGCCGACGACCGGGAGTTCTGGACACTCCGCCCACGACGGGCCGACAATCACCCTGTGACATCGAGTTTCGAGTTCCCCGCCTTCCCCGCACGGCTGACCGACGCCGAGCGGGACAAGGCCCTCGGGCTGCTCCGGGAAGGGGTGGCCCAGGGCCGACTGTCGCAGGACACCTTCCTGCGGCGGATGGAACTCGCCCTGACGGCGCGCCGGTCCGAGGAGTTGGCCGTGCTCACCGCGGACCTGCGCACCGAAGGGCCGTGGACCTCAAGGTTGTTCGGCTGGGTGGGCCGGGTCTCCGCCGTGTCCGTCGGCGTCCGCCGGGCCTGGCAGGCCGAGAAGTACCCCAAACTGCTGCTGCCGGCGCCCGGCCCGTACCCGCTGCGCATCGGCCGGGACCCGGGCAACGGGCTGCGGCTCAGCCACGACACCGTCTCGCGGGTGCACGCCGAACTCAGCCTGCGCGAGGGGCGGTGGGTCCTGCGCGACCTGGGCTCCACCAACGGCACCACCGTCAACGGGCACCGGGTCACGGGCTCGGCCGCCGTGCGGGACGGTGACCTCGTCGGCTTCGGACGGATGACCTTCCGGCTCTCCTCCCGCTGAGCCGGCTGCGGCGCGCGCCCCGTCGCGCCGGGCCCGTACCGGGACGGAACCGGCACCGGGCGGCCCGGCCGGGTGGGCGCCGGGCCCGGACCGCAGGATGGGGCCGTGATCGAAGACCGAGACCCGTCCCGCGGCCCCGCTCCCGTCCCGGCGGCCCCCGCCGTCCGCCCGGTGCTCCCCGCCGACCTGCCGCGGATCGCCGAGCTGATGCACGAGCACATCGCCTACGAGCGGTCCGCCCCGGTCGCCGACGGACTGGCCGGGCGGTTGCACGAGGCCCTGTTCGGGCCCGGCGCGGACCCCGCCCGGCGGATCCTCGCCGCCATCGGCCCCGACGGGCGGATCCTCGGGTACGCCGCCTGCGCACCGGAGTTCGCTTTCTGGGAGGCCCGCAGCCACCTCCACCTGGACTGCCTGTACCTGGCGGAGGACGCGCGGGGCCACGGGCTCGGCGCGGCGCTCGTGGCGGCCGTGGCCGAACTCGCCCGCGAGCTGGGCATGGCCCAGGTGCAGTGGCAGACCCCGGAGTGGAACGAGGGCGCGGTCCGCTTCTACCGGCGCCTGGGCGCGGATTTCCTTCCCAAGCTGCGGTTCCGGCTGCCCGTCAGCGACTGACCGCCAGGGCCCGCTCGTACGCGGCCACCACCGCCCGCGCCTGGTGTTCCACCTGGACGTCCACCGGCACCCAACGGGCCCCGAACCGGGCCGCGAAGGACTCGCACCAGCCGGTGACCCGCCGGTCCAGGGCGGGCGCCGCCGGGTGCCCTGCCGCCCGGAGCTCCCGCAGCAGCATCGCCGCGGCCCGCAGCACCAGCCGCTGTCCGAAGGCGTCCAGGGAGCCCACGTAGGCGGCGGTGGCCTCCGCGGGCGCCGACCGCGACCAGGCCCCGACGATTCTCGGGACCAGCGTCAGCGTCCACTCGACGGCCCGCAGCAGCGGGGCGCCCTCCGCGGGGGGCAGGTCGGGCCGGACCTCGGTGAGGAGCGCGGCCACCGCCCCCGCGTCGGCCTCCAGACGCCGGGCCAGCACGGCCAGGGCCGCGCGGGGGTCCGGGTGCGGGGCGGGATCGTCCACCAGGTCACTGGCCCACATCGGGACCTCGACGACGGCGGTGGTGCCGCCGTGCCGGTGGGCCCGGTACCAGGTGCTGAGCCGCGGGTCCTCCGGGTGGAAGGAGCCGGCCGGGGTGCCGGCCGGTCCGGGCATCACGAACACCCCCGGGCCCGAGGAGGACCAGCCGGCCGCGTCGGAGGCGCTGGTCTCCAGCGGGATCCGCAGCTCGGCCGCGGACTTGCCGAAGGGTTCGGCCAGGCCCGGCAGGTCACGGGTCAGCTGGACCCAGCTGCCGCCCAGGTCGGTGCCGTGCAGCGACACCTGGAGCAGCGGCCGGACCTCGTCGATGAGGTCGACCAGGGCCCGCGACTCCGGTGGGAGCCGGTCCGGGGGCACCAGCGAAGGGGCCCACTCGGGCTGTTCCGGGCCCGGCGGCCGGTAGAAGTTCCGGTGGTAGTCCAACAGGCCCTCCGGGCGGGGCGTGCGGTGCAGGGCCGCGCCGTCCGGGTCCGCGCAGAGCAGGAAGTGCCAGACGGAGTCCGCCCGCAGGTCCTCCTCGCGGAGCACGCGGTGGGCCAGGGCCAGGGCGGTGGGCCCGCCGACCGGTTCGTTGGCGTGCGCGCCGGCGACGACGAGGACGTCCCGGGGGGTGCGGTCGGGCCGTGGGCCCGGGCCGCCGGGCGGGCGGATGCCGTGTCCCACGGACAACAGCCAGAGCGGGTGGCCCGCGCGGGAGGTGCCGGTGCGGTGCAGTCGGGTCAGGGCGGGGTGGGAGGCCGTCAGGGCGCGGGCCCCGGCTTCCAGTTCCGCGGGGGTGGGGTAGTGCGCGTCAGGGTTTGGGTTCACCTCGTTGTGCTGCCCGGCCGGGGGGCCGCGTACTGCTCCGCGGGGCCGGCGTTCGCCGGCGGGGTCGTGGTCGGGGTGGGGCGGGCGGCTCGGTGCGTGGTGCGGTGCGGCTTCGGGGTCGTTCGACGCCTGGCGGGGCTCGCACCGCGGTGCGGTGGTGCCGGGGGCCGCCCCCCCGGCACCACCCGCGGTCAGGGGTGGGCCGTGAGCAGGAGGGCGGCGGGGGTGGTGGTGAGGAGGGCGGCGGCGGGGATCCAGGCGGGGCCGGTGAGGGGGGCGGGGTGGGCGGGGGAGTGCCAGTGGCCCGCCGGGAGGCGGAGTTCGGTGTCGCGCCAGCCCCCCGCCCGCTCCAGTCGCAGGGACAGCCGGGTCACGACGCTGAGGGCGCCCCCGCCGCGCGCGAAGGCCAGGCAGTGGGCGGCAGCCGGCCCGCGCACCGGGACCGGGGCGTACGCCGCCGACGGGCCGAACAGCTCCGGCCGGTCCCGCCGCGCCGCGAGCGCGGTCCGGACCAGGCGGGTCTTCTCGTCCTCGGCGGGCGGGGCGTAGGGGTCGCGGTTGTCGGGGTCCACCAGGGCCCGGTACTCGGCCTCGGTGCCCTGGTAGAGCTCCGGCACCCCGGGCACGGTGAGCAGCAGCAGGGTGGCGGCGAGGACGTTGGCCCGGGCGTGCGGGGCGAGGTCCCGGGCGAGGGCGCGCAGCTGCGGGTACGGCAGGTCGGCGGCGTAGGCGCGCAGGGCGGTCTCGTAGTTCTCGTCCGGTTCGGTCCAGGTGGTGCGCAGGCCCGCTTCGCGGGCCGCCTTGAGGAGGGCGGCGGTGACCCGCTCGGGTGCGGCGGCCGCGGTGTCGGGGCCGAGGCCGAGGACGGTCTGGGCGGCCGTCCAGACCAACCAGGGGTCCGGCCCGGCCGGCACCGCGCGGAGGAACTCCGCCCAGCGGTCCGGGGCCTGGCTGAGCACGGAGATCCAGGCGCGGGCGTCCCCGCTGCGCTTGGTGTCGTGGGTGGAGAGGACCACGCCGGTCCGGGGGTGGGTGCGGGCGGTCGCCGCGCAGTGCGCGTGGAACTCCTCCGGGGTGACGGCGGGCCGGCCCGGATCCCCGCCGACCTCCGCGGCGGACAGCAGCGGGGCGTACCGGTAGAAGGCCCGGTCCTCCA
Organism: Streptomyces sp. NPDC097619; assembly: GCF_040302735.1. Taxonomy (NCBI): domain Bacteria; kingdom Bacillati; phylum Actinomycetota; class Actinomycetes; order Kitasatosporales; family Streptomycetaceae; genus Streptomyces; species Streptomyces sp. NPDC097619. The sequence goes on from NZ_JBEOSD010000131.1 coordinate 21,329, forward strand.
GCGACTTGGCGCGCAGCGCGGCGGCGGTCTGGGCGAAGCGGGCCGCGAAGGCGGGGCCGGTGCCGAGGGCCAGGTCGCGCACGTGGTCCACGGCCGCGCCCTGTTCGGGTACGGGGAACTCGGCGCGGGCCGCCGGGAGGGCCGTCTCGGGGAGAGCCAGGGCGGCGTCGGGGCCCGGGTAGGGCCGGTAGACGGGGACGGACCGCAGCAGGGAGCGGGTGGCGCGGCGCAGGGCCCAGGGGGCGTGGTCGTGGTCGCCGGGGGCGGCGAGTCGGGCCAGGGCGGAGGTCTCGGCGGCCAGGTCGTGCCGGGCGACCTCCTGTCCGGCGCGTCGGGCGGTGGCGGTCCAGTCCCCGCCGAGTTCGTCGGGGAGGCCGGTGTGGGAGCGGTACAGGCGGGCCAGGTCGGCGGCGCCCGCCGGGTCCGTGAGGACCCCGTCCAGCCGGTAGAGGGTGTCGTAGCCGGTGGTGCCCGCCACGGGCCAGCCGGCGGGGAGGGGTTCCCCGGGGGTGAGGATCTTCTCGACCACCGTCCAGCAGTCCCCGCCGGTGGCCCCGGCCAGTCTCCGCAGGTAGCCCTCCGGGTCGGCGAGTCCGTCCGGGTGGTCCACGCGCAGGCCCTGGACGACGCCGTCCCGGACCAGTTCGAGGATCTTGGCGTGGCTCGCGGCGAACACCTCCGGGTCCTCGACGCGGACGCCGATCAGCTCGGACACGGTGAAGAAGCGGCGGTAGTTGAGCTCGGTGCGGGCCAGCCGCCACCAGCCCAGCCGGTACCACTGGGCGGCCAGCAGCTCGGGCAGCGGCAGGTCGGCGGTGCCCGCGCGGAGCGGGAAGGCGTGGTCGCCGTAGCGGAGGGCGTCCCCGTCGACGGCCAGTCGCCCGCGTTCCTCGGCCAGCGGCCCGCCGAGCACGGGCAGCAGCACCCGGCCGCCGCCCGCCGCCCAGTCGATGTCGAACCACCGGGCCCGCGGGGAGTCCGGGCCGTCCCGGAGCACCTCCCAGAGGGCGCCGTTGCGGCGGGTGTCGGCCGGTACGGCCATGTGGTTGGGCACGATGTCCAGGACGAGGCCCAGGCCGTGGGCGCGGGCGGTACGGGCCAGGTCCCGCAGCCCCGCCTCTCCGCCGAGCTCCTCCCGGACCCGGGACGGGTCGGTCACGTCGTAGCCGTGGGAGGAGCCGGGCACGGCCTCCAGCACGGGGGACAGGTGCAGGTGGGAGACGCCGAGGGCGGCCAGTCGGGGCACGGCCGCCGCCGCGGCGGCGAACGGGAACCGGGGCTGCACCTGGAGCCGGTAGGTGGCGGTCGGCGGGCCCGGGGTGCCGGGCGGGTCCGGGAGGTCACTCGCATACTGCCGGGTCATGAGAACGTACGTACCCACCGGTCGCGATTCCGTGCCATTGCCCAGTGCATCCGGGTGACTCCAGCGCGTTAGCGTCGAGCGAGTGGCCGGAACGCTCCTCACTTATCGCAACGTCATCGCCCTGACCGGGCCCCTTCTCCCGCTCGTCTCCTTCCTCGCCCGCCTGCCCGTGGCCATGTGCCAGTTCGGCAGCGTGCTCCTCGTCGCGGACACCAGCGGCTCGCTCGCCGCGGCCGGGATCGTGGGCGGCACCCTCTCCGCCGGGCAGGTCCTGTGCGGTCCGCTGCTGGGTCGGTGCGCCGACCGGTACGGGCAGCGGCCGGTGGTGCTGGCCGCCGCCGCGGTCAACTCCCTCGCGACCGCGGCCCTGGTCGCCGGAGCCCTGGCGCACTTGCCGACCGCGCTGCTCGCCGCGATCGGCGCGGTCACCGGGGCCTCGGTGCCGCTGGTGGGCCCGCTGGCCCGGACCCGTTCCGTGGCCCTGGCCCGCCGGGCCGGGGCGGGGGAACGGGTCACCGGGGCCGTGCACTCCCTGGAGGGCACCCTCGACGAGGTCTCCTTCGTGATCGGCCCCGCCGTGGTCGGCCTGTGCGCCCTGCTGGTGCACCCGGCGGCGGCGCTGGGCCTGGCGGCCGCGCTGGTCGCCGTCGCCGGTGGGGCCTTCGCCCTGCACCCGACCGCCGCCGTGACGGCGGGCTCCCGCCGGGCGGCCTCGGGCGGGCCCGGCCGGACGCCGACCGCCGCCCGTACCCGCCCGGCCGGGGCCGTGCCCCGGCC
>NZ_JBEOSD010000132.1:0-23139 GCF_040302735.1 Streptomyces sp. NPDC097619
GACCAGCTCCGAGGGCCAGGTCAGCACCGCCTCGAAGGAGGTGCCGTCGGACCCGGCCACGGCCATCGCGTCGATCTGCAGGGCGTGTTCGGCGGCTCCCTGGCCGTGACCCGACTCGCCGACGCCGGACCGCAGGTCGACCGCGCCGCGACCCTGGTCCGCGAGGACGAGACCGCCACCGGCCTGCCGGTGGCCCCCGTGCCGCCGCCCGCCGCCGCGGCCACCGACCCCACCGCGCCCGACCGCCCCGACCCGGCCGCGGACCCCGCGACCGCGGCGGCCACCGACGGCCCGGAGGAGTCCGGGCCGCCCGGGGACGGCAGCGGGGAGCCCGTGGCCCCGACGCAACCGGGCGCCACCGGCAGCCCGGCCGCACCCGGCCCCGAGGCTCCCGAGGGCGGGCCCTCCACCGGCGCCGACGCCCGCCCCGGCCGGGCCTCGGCCCCCGCCACCCCGCGGGCCGAGGGCTCGCGCGGCCCCCGCGCCACCCCGTCCCCGGGCGGGACGGAGCCGACCGCGAAGCCCAAGCCGAAGCCGAAGCCCGAACCCAAGCCGACGAAGGAGCCGGAGCCCGAGCCCACCTGCGACTGGTTCCTGTGGTGGTGCGTCTGATCCCGGCGCGCCGACACGGCCGAGGCCGGTGGTCCCGCCTGCGTTCCCGTCAGCGCTGACGGGGCGGACCCGGGTGCCGGGCCGGCCCGGACTCCGCCCGCCGGGCGTGCAGGACGCTCGCCCCCAACGGCAGCGGGCCGCTTCCGACCAACCGCAGCCCCGCGTCCTCCAACAGGGCGGCGTAGTGGCCCAGCCGCCGTTCCCGACCACCGACGTTGCACATCATGTGCAGGTCCCAGGCCGTGGCCAACGAGGGCGAACCGTCCTCCGGCAGCAGTCGCTCCACGATCAGCAGGTCCGCGTGCTCCGGCATCGCCCGCGCGCAGTGCCCCAGGATCTCCCGGCACCGGTCGTCGTCCCAGTCGTGCAGCACCCGCGACAACACGTACACGTCACCGCCGCCCGGCACGTCGGCGAAGTCTCCCGTCCGGTAGCCGCAGCGGTCCCCGACCCCGGCCGCGTCCAACTGCCGCCGGGCCGCCTCCACCACGTGGGCCCGCTCCAACAGCAGGCCCCGCAGCTGCGGCCGGGCCGCGAGGATCCGGCCCAACAGGCCGCCCGTACCCCCGGCCACGTCCACCACCGTGCGGGGACCCGGACCGGCCGCCGCCGCGGTGATCACCGGGTGCGCGGGCAGCGGCTCGAACATCCGGGCACTCGCCGCCATGGACTGGTCGAAGCGCTCGGCCAGGTCGGGGTGGCGGGCGAAGTAGTCGAAATGGTTCTCGCCGAAGAGCTGCTCGAAGCCCGTCACCCCGGTCCGCACCGCGTCCGCCAGCAGGGCGAAGGACTGGTAGAAGGCGCCCCCGTACATCAGGGCCAGCGACCGCATCGACCCGGCGGCGTCCGCCCGCAACAGCGCCCCCGAACCGGTCAGCCGGAACCGGCCCCCCGGGTCCTGCTCCACCACGCCCACCATGGCCAGGTAGCGCAGCAGCGTGCCCAGGCTCTCCGGATCGGCGCCCACGGCCCGCGCCAGCACGGCCACGTCGAGGGCGGGACGGCCGCCACCGGCCGCGGTCCTCCCGGTCCCGTCGGCGGCGGCGCGGGCCGGCACCCCGTCGGAGGGGGCCGTCCCGGACATCGCCTCCGGCAACCGCAGCTGCGCGCAGGCCGCCAGGGCCTGGGTGGTCCAGGCGCCCGTCATCAGCCGCAGGAGCGTTTCGGCGGGCTGTCGGGACCGGTGGGCATCGAGGTGCGGGGCCAGCAGGTCGCGGTGGTCGCCCGCCGCGTACAGCTCCACCCGCCGGTACCCGGCCTTGGACTCCTCGGGCGCGGTGAAGTAGAAGACGGTGCCGTCCTCGTGCGGGTTGTAGCCGCCGCCGTCCGGGAGCGCCCCGTACCGGGCGAACAGCGCGCACAGCCCGCGCAGGACCAGCGGGTCCGGCCGCAGCACCTCGAAGGCCAGGTGCGCCTCGTGCTCGGCGGCCCGCTCCGCCGCGGCCAGCTCGGCCAGTCCCGAGCCGGGGGGCGCGGGCAGGGCGAAGACCTCCACCACCCTCCGCTCGCCGTCGGCGCAGAGCACGTCCGGACGCAGGATCCGCACGTCCAGCCCGGCGGCGTCGCGGCCGTGGCGCAGCGCGAGCCGGTCCCGGACCACCACGCTCGGCATGGTCACCGGATCGCCGGCCAGCCCCGCCGCGGTCAGCAGGGTCCGGAGCGCGGGTCCGTCGGGCGGGAAGACGAGGAGGGCGGCGTGTGCGAAGCGGCAGCGGTCGGCGAGCGCGCGCAGCTCCGGACCGTCGAGCCCCGGCAGCAGCAGCCGGAGCAGGGCGGGGGTCTCCTGGTCGCGCACGAAGGCGGCCGCGGCCCGGAGCCGGGTGGTGTCGTCGGGGAGGAGGGTGGCCGCGGGGGCGGTGGTGGGTGTCGTCATGGGGGGACGTCCTCAACGGGGGCGGGCGGGGGCACCGCCTCAGGACCGAGGCGGGCAGGGGGAGGGGGCCAAGAGGAGGGGACAGCGGAGAGGGAGACGGAGGAGGGGGGGAGGGGGACGGGACGGCGGTGGGCCCGGGCGGGCAGGGCGGAGCGCCCCGCCGGGCCACGACGGGGCTGAGGGACGGGCCTGCGGGACGGGGGAGCGGGGCTGGGGGAGGGCCGGGTCCGGGTCCGGCGGTCAGATCCCGGTGTAGTTCTCGGCGAACCAGTCCTGGAGGGCCCGCGAGGTGCGCAGGGATTCGACGCGGGAGGCCCGCAGTCGGTCGGTGAACGGGACGCGACCGTCGGCGGCCGGGGCCTCCGGGTCGGGGTGCAGCAGCCGGATCATCCAGTGCGAGAACTCCTGCGCCCGCCAGATGTGCTCCAGGCAGGCGGCGGAGTAGCCGTCGAGTCCGGCGGGGTCCTCCTCGCGCAGGGCGGAGACCAGGGCGCGGGCGAGGAGTTCGGCCTCCAGGACGGCGAGGTTCGCGCCCTTGGCGGCCGAGGGGCTGATCAGGCTCGCGGCGTCCCCGGCGAGGAGGAGCGAGCCGTGCCGGAGCGGTTCCAGCACGTCCGACTCCAGGTCCACCACGGTCCGTTGGAGGATCGGTCCGCGCCGCAGCGGGCCGTGGTGGGCCGCGCCGAGCCGCAGCTCCAGCTCCTCCCAGATCCGGTCCTCGGACCAGGAGTCCGGGTCGGTGCCGGGTTCGACCTGGAGGTAATAGCGGGTGACGTTCGCGGAGCGGGCCATGTGCCCGGCGAAGCCGCGCGGGTGCAGGGCGTACCCGACGGCGTCCAGGCTGGGCGGGGCCTCGGCGAGGAGTCCGAGCCAGGTGACGCCGTGGTCGCGGTGGTGGCGGGCCGTCTCCGCGGGCATGGCGCGGCGACCGGCTCCGTAGCGGCCGTCGCATCCCGCGACGTACCGGGCCGTCCAGCGCCCGGGGCGGCCGTCGGGGCCGCGCACGTCGACGAACGGGGTGGGTCCGTCGGCCCCGTGGACGGCCACCGCCTCCGTTCCGAAGAGGATCCGGCCCCCGGCGGCGGTGTAGTGGTCGAGGAGGTCGCCGACGAGCTCCTGCTGCGGGTGGACGATGTGGACCTCGCCCTTGCCGAGCCCGGAGTAGTCGAGGCGGAAACGATTGTTCTCGGTACGGAACTCGCAGACGCCGTGACGCTGTCCCCGCTCCAGTGCCCCCGCCGCCAGCCCGTGCCGGTCGAGGAGCCTGACGGTGTGTTCGGCGAGGTACCCGGCGCGGGCCCTGGTCCGCAGGCGCTCGGGGTCGGCGCGTTCCAGGACCACGCAGTCGATCCCGGCGGCCCGCAGGAGGTTGCCGAGCACCAGCCCGGCGGGACCGGCCCCGAGGACGACGACCTCCGCCGTTCCCGAGTCGGTCGGGTCCTCATGGCTTGCTGTCATGGAGGTGGATCTTAGGCACTGGCAAATCAGTTCATGCGCAGGAATCACCCGAATGCCACGGCAATGGCTGAGGTTGTTGATGTTTAAGAGGCCCTTGGTGCGTCTGTGACTTCCCCCGCCCCTCGCGGACCCGCGCCTCGCCGGTGCGGCCGGTTCCGGTCAGCCCTCCAGCATGCGGCGGAGGAGGTCGCGGAGGGCGGTGCGGTCCGCGGTGTCCAGGGCGGCCAGCGGTTCGCGGGCGAAGTCGAGGGCGTCGCGGAGCAGGGCGGCGGTGCGCAGCCCCTCCTCGGTGGCGGCGGCGAGCTTGACCCGGCGGTCGGCGGGGTCGGGGTGCCGCTCGGCGAGGCCGCGGGCCTCCAGTCGGTCCACGATCCCGGTGATGTTCGAGGGCTCGCACTTGAGCTGGTGCGCGATCCGTCGCATCGGCAGCGGTTCCCGCGCCAGCAGGCTCAGCACCCTGGCCTGCGCGCCGGTCAGCCCGTGCCCGGCGGCGGCCCGCTCGTACTCCTCGTGGTGGCGGGCGACCACGGCGCCGATCAGCTCGACGACCTCGAGGGTCAGGGGATCTGCGCGAGGGGGCATGACCCCACTCTATTACTTGACAACATGAAATATCTAGGCGCATGGTTGTTTCACTTGCTTAAGTATCCGGGTTCTCAAGTAATTGGAGCTGTCATGTCCGAGGTCTCGCTTCCCGCCGTCAGCCGCGAGTGGCACCTGGTCGCCCGTCCGCAGGGCTGGCCCACCGCCGAGGACTTCGCCCTCCGCGAGGTGCCCGTCACGGCTCCGGAGCAGGGCCGGATCCTGGTCCGCAACCTCCACATGTCCGTGGACCCGTACATGCGCGGCCGGATGAACGACGTGAAGTCCTACGTGCCGCCCTTCCAGCTGGACCGGCCCATGGACGGCGGGGCGGTCGGCGTGGTCGTGGCCTCCGCCGCCGAGGGCTTCGCCGTGGGCGACCACGTGCTGCACGGGCTGGGCTGGCGCGAGTACGCCGACGTGGACGCGGCGCACGCCACCAAGGTCGACCCCGACCTCGCCCCGCTCTCCGCCTACCTGGGCGTCCTCGGCATGCCGGGCCTGACCGCCTACGCCGGTCTCTTCGAGACGGCCTCCTTCAAGGAGGGCGACGCCGTGTTCGTCTCCGGCGCCGCCGGTGCCGTGGGCAGCCTGGTGGGCCAGTTCGCCCGCATCAAGGGCGCCTCGCGCGTGGTCGGCTCGGCCGGCTCCGCGGAGAAGGTGACCGTCCTCACGGAGAAGTACGGCTTCGACGCCGCCTTCAACTACAAGGACGGCCCCGTGGCCGGGCAGCTCGCCGAGGCCGCCCCCGAGGGCATCGACGTGTACTTCGACAACGTGGGCGGGGACCACCTCCAGGCCGCCATCGGCGCCCTGAAGCTGAACGGCCGCGCCACCCTGTGCGGCGCCATCGCCCAGTACAACGACACCGAGCCGGCCCCCGGCCCGAACAACCTCGCCATGGTGATCGGCAAGCGGCTCCGCCTCCAGGGCGTCCTGGTCAGCGACCACGCCGCGATCCAGCCGAAGTTCGTCCAGGACGTGGCCGGATGGCTGCGTTCCGGCGAGCTGGTCTACGACGAGACCGCGGTCCAGGGGATCGAGAGCGCGGTGCAGGCGTTCCTGGGGATGCTGCGCGGTGAGAACACCGGAAAGATGATCGTTTCTTTCAACGGCTAAGCTCACCCCAGACCACCGCGATCGTGGGCGCGAGTCGTGGTGACAACCAGGAGGATCGTTTCCACATGTCCATCCAGCAGTCCGATGTCCTCTACACCGCCGTGGCCACCGCCGAGAACGGCCGCGACGGCCGCGTCGCCTCCGACGACGGTCAGCTCGACGTGGTCGTGAACCCGCCGAAGGCCATGGGCGGCAGCGGTGCGGGCACCAACCCGGAGCAGCTGTTCGCCGCCGGCTACAGCGCCTGCTTCCAGGGCGCGCTCGGCGTGGTCGCCCGCAACGAGAACGCCGACCTGACCGGCGCCACCGTGACCGCCGAGGTCGGCATCGGCAAGAACGACGACGGCTTCGGCATCATCGTCAAGATCGTCGCGTCCATCCCGGCCGTGGACCAGGAGCGGGCCAAGGACCTCGTGGAGAAGGCGCACCAGGTGTGCCCGTACTCCAAGGCCACCCGCGGCAACATCAGCGTCGAGCTCGCCGTCGCCTGATCCGTCGCGCCGGACCGTACGGTCCGGTCCTCCGACACCGAGGCCGCACCCCCGCATCCGGGGGTGCGGCCTCCGCCGTCGGGGCCGTCGGGGCCACCCCCTAAGCTGGCCCGATGCGCGATCTTCTGGGGGGCTTCCGGTACCTGCTGGCCGGACAGCGCTGGGTGGCCGGACACGGCCGGTGGCTCGGCTTCGGACTGCTGCCGGGGCTGGTGTCCCTGGTGCTCTACGCGGCGGCCCTCATCGGCCTCTTCCAGGGGGCCGACTCGCTCACGGCCTGGGCCACGCCCTTCGCCGACGACTGGTCCGACCCCTGGCTCGGCCTGTTCCGCGGCCTGCTGACGGCCCTCGTGATCGCCCTCGGCCTGTTCCTCAGCGTGATCACCTTCACCGCGGTGACCCTGCTGATCGGCCAGCCCTTCTACGAGTCCCTCTCCGAGCAGGTCGACCTCGCCGAGGGGGGACACGCCCCGGAGTCGGGGCTGCCGCTGTGGCGGGAGCTGTGGATCTCGGCCCGGGACAGCGTCCGGGTCCTGCTCCGCGTGGCCCTGTACAGCGTGCTGCTGTTCGCCTGCGGGTTCATCCCGGTGGTGGGCCAGACCGTGGTCCCGGCCCTCGGTTTCTGCGTCTCCGGGTACTTCCTCACCCACGAACTGGCCTCCGTGGCCCTCCAGCGCCGCAAGATCGGGCTCTCCGAACGGCTCGGCATGCTCCGCGAGCGCCGGCTGCTCGTCCTCGGCTTCGGGGTCCCGCTGGTGCTCGCCTTCCTGGTCCCGCTGGTCGCGGTCTTCCTGATGCCCGGCGCGGTGGCCGGGGCCACCCTGATGGCCCGGGAGCTGACCGGCGAGTCCGGCGCCGACCCGCGGACCCCGGAGGAGACCCCCGGCACCGGGACCGCCCCGGCCGGACCGTACGACCGGGGTCCCGCCGCCCGGGGCCCGTACGGCACCCAGGCCGGCCCGTACGGCCCGACCCCGGGCAACCCCTACGCCGACCCCACCGCCTGACCCCACGACCCGGCCCCACCCGGTACGCCTCCACCGCGACCGGTCAGCGGGGCGGGCCGCCGTGCAGCAGCGTCAGGAAGGACCGGAACGCGGCGGGCATGTCCACGCCCTCCGGGTCCAGCAGCCACTGGTACTGGAGCCCGTCCAGCACCGCCACCAGCAGCGGGGCCGCCGCCTCCGGGGTCAGCCCGGAGGGCAGCCGCTCCCCGAACTCCGTCCGCAGCACCGTCGCCATCTCGGCCCTGACCTGCGCGTACCGGAGGGTGAAGAACTCCCGCGCCGGATGCCCGTCGGTGACGCTCTCGCCGAGCAGCGCCGAGAAGGTCTGCACGATCCCCGGCCGCATCGCGTTGTACTCCACGAGCGAGCCCAGCAGGTCCAGCCGCCAGGTCCCGCCCGCCGCCCGCGGGCCCCCGCCCGTGTCCCAGCGGTCCCGCTCCTCCAGCACCGCCACCAGCAGCGCCTCCTTGGACGGGAAGTGGTGCAGCACCCCCTGCTGGGTCAGCCCCACCCGCTCGGCCACCGCCGCGAGGGAGGCCCCCCGGTACCCGCGCTCCGCGATGACCTCCAGCGCCGCGCGCAGGATCTCCCCGCGCCGCTCCTCGCTCCTGGCCCTCGCCATCCGCCGCCACCCGCCTTCCGCATCGGTCCCCACCGGACGGTACGCCATGCACTGTGGATCACAAAAAGATAACGTTACCTACCGCACTACAGGTAATCGGTCCAGGATGAAGGGGATCCCGCACAGCACTCGACGAGGAGGCGGCCGTGGCAGAGAAGAACCGGAACCGGACCACCGAGGAGGACCGGGCGCGCACCGGAGCCGTGGAAGCGGCCCTGGACAAGCTCGACCTCGACACCAAGGCCCGGCTGCTCGCCGGACAGGACATGTGGTCCCTGCCCGCCCTCCCCGAGATCGGCCTGGGCTCCCTGGTCTTCTCCGACGGCCCGGTCGGCGTCCGCGGGGTCCGCTGGACCGCCGACGACCCCTCCGTGGCCCTGCCCTCGCCCACCGCCCTCGCCGCCGCCTGGGATCCGGAACTCGCCCGCCGCGCCGGCCGGCTCCTCGCCCAGGAGGCCCGCCGCAAGGGGGTGCACGTCCTGCTGGCCCCCACCGTCAACCTGCACCGCACCCCGCTCGGCGGCCGGCACTTCGAGTGCTACTCGGAGGACCCGTACCTCACCGGCGAGATCGGCACCGGCTACGTCCTCGGGGTCCAGGACGGCGGCGTGGGCACCACGGTCAAGCACTTCGTCGGCAACGACGCCGAGACCGACCGCTTCACCGTCGACAACCGGATCGCCCCCCGACCGCTGCGCGAGCTGTACCTGGCCCCCTTCGAGGCCATCGTCGCCAACGCGCACCCGTGGGGCATCATGACCGCCTACAACCGGGTCAACGGCACCACCATGACCGAGCACCGCCACCTGGTCCGCGAGGTCCTGCGCGGCAGTTGGGGCTTCGACGGGGCCAACGTCTCCGACTGGATGGCCGCCCGGTCCACCACCGGGGACCTCGACGGCGGCCTGGACGTGGCCATGCCCGGCCCGCAGACCGTCTACGGCCCGGCCCTCGCCGAAGCCGTCCGCGAGGGCCGCGCGGAGGAGTCCGCCGTCGACGAGGCCGTCCGCAACGTCCTGCTGCTCGCCGCCCGGACCGGCCTCCTCGACGGGGCGCCCGCCGCGGTCACGGAACCCCCCGCCCCCGTGGACGGCCCCGAACTCGCCCGCGAACTGGCCCGCCGCGGCTTCGTGCTCCTGCGCAACGAAGCCCGCGCGGGGACGGGCGCCCCGGCCGGTGACGGAGCGGGCACCGGGGCCGACACGGCGGCCGGTACGGGCCTCCCCGTGCTGCCCCTCCCCGCCGGCTCCACCGTCGCCCTCTCCGGGGCCGCGGCCCGCGAGGCCCGGGTCCTCGGCGGCGGCTCCGCCACCGTCTTCCCCGAGCACGTCGTCTCCCCCCTCGACGGCCTCACCGCCGTCCTCCCCGCGGACGCCCTCGACTACCGCACCGGAGCCGACCCCTCCGAGGAACTCGTCCCCGCCGGCGCCGGGTTCGAACTGCGCGCCGTCTGCCGCGACGCCGAGGGCGCCGTGCTCGGCGAGGGCAGCCTGCCCTCCGGACAGGTCCAGTGGATCGGCGCGGACCTGCCCGCCGGGGCCACCTACGAGACGATGGCGACCATCGAGGTCACCGGCACCTTCGTGCCCCGCGAGACCGGCGAGCACGCCTTCGGCACCCGGGGGCTCGGCGGCTTCTCCCTGGCGGTCGACGGACGCGTCCTCTGGGAGGGCGTCCAGGCCATGGGGGACGAGGCCGACCCCTTCGAAGCCTTCTTCGGCGCCCCCAGCGAACGCGGCCGGGTCACCCTCACCGCGGGGGAGCCCGTCGAGGTCTCCCTCACCCACCACCTGCCCGACCTGACGGGTGCCCCGCTCAAGGCCGTCATGTTCTCCCTGCTGCACCTCGGCCCGCGCCGCGATCCCGACGAGCTGATCGCGGAGGCCGTGGCCGCGGCCCGCGCCGCCGACACCGCCGTCGTGGTCGTCGCCACCACCGAACGCGTGGAGTCCGAGGGCTTCGACCGCACCGGACTCGGCCTGCCCGGCCGCCAGGACGACCTGGTCCGCGCCGTGGCCGCCGCCAACCGCAACACCGTGGTCGTCGTCAACGCGGGCTCCCCCGTGGAGATGCCCTGGCGGGAGCAGGTCGCCGCGGTGCTCCTGACCTGGTTCCCCGGCCAGGAGGGCGGGGCGGCCCTCGCCGACGTCCTCACCGGCGCCCACGAGCCCGGCGGCCGGCTCCCCACCACCTGGCCGCGCAGCCTCGCCGAGGCGCCCGTCACCGAGGTCACCCCCGAGGGGGGCGTCCTGGAGTACCAGGAGGGCCTGTACATCGGCTACCGCGCCTACGAACAGCGGGGACTCACCCCCGCGTACCCCTTCGGGCACGGACTGGGCTACACCGAGTGGGCCTACGAGGCCCTGGAGGTCGACGGGGACACCGTGCGGGTCCGGATCCGCAACGCCGGGGGCCGGGCCGGGCGCGAGGTCGTCCAGGTCTACCTCGCGCCCCGCAGCCGCCCCGCCGGGCGGCCCGCCCGTGCCCTCGCCGGCTTCGCCGGGGTGTGGGTGGAGCCGGGCGAGACCGTCGAGGTCGAGATCGCGCTGCCCGAGCGGGCCTTCGAGGTCTGGGACGAGGAGGGCGGGGCCTGGGTGCGGATCGGCGGCACCTACGACCTCGCGGTCGGCCGCTCCGTCTCCGACCTCCGCCTGACCGAGCCCCTCACCCTCTGACCACAGCCCCCGCCGGTCGCCTGGCCGGCGGGGCAGGGGCGTGCCTCTCGGCCCGGCGGGTCGCCTCAATCACCGGCGGGGCTGGGTGCCGACTGTGGTGGTGCGGCTGCGGCAGGCGTCTCCCGCGGGTTCGGGCCGCCTCAATCGCCGGCGGGGCTGGGATGTGCCCCCGTGACCCTTCGTCTGACCGTCCCCCCACCAAGGGAAACCACCTCCAGCCCGCGCGGCGTTTGAGCGCATCTTTGAGCCGCGCCCGGCGGCGGACGCCAAGCCCCCTCAAGCCGGTCCCTGAGCCGCACCCGACGCCGACGGGCGAACCACCTCAAGCCCGCGCGGCGTTTGAGTGCGTCTTTGGGCCGCACCCGACGGCGGACGGGAAGCCCCCTCACGCCGGTCCCTGAGCCGCACCCGACGCCGAAGGACAAGCCACCTCAAGCCCGCGCGGCGTTTGAGCGCATCGTGGGGGAGGGCCCGCCGGTCACGAGACCGGCTCGGTGATGCGTCGATGCGCGAGCTCCGCGAGCCGCGCCTGGCCGTCCCGCCCGGGATGGAACCAGTCCCACCGGCTCAGCTGCCCCGCCGTGAACGGGTACCGGAACACCGCCCCGTCGTCGTAGCGGCACAGCGGGTCCCGCCCGCACACCTCGCCCAGCACCTGGTTGTAGGCCACCACCCGGTCCCGTACCGCCGCCCGCCGCGCCGAGGCGCCCGCGTCGAGTTCTTCGGGGCCCGCCAGCATCGAGGGGCAGATGCCCAACTTCCAGACCTGCCGGGCGACCGGGCTGCCACGGCCCTGCTCCCACAGCCGCATCAGGTCGGGCACGCTCGACACGTACACCTGGGTCTTCGGCAGGGCGGCCCGCAGTTCGGCCAGCCCCTTCTCGAAGTCGGCGCGGAACTCGGCCACCGGGGTCATCGCCTTCACGGTGATCCGGCAGGCGTCGTTGGAGCCGGCCATGACCGTGACCAGTTCGGGCCGTTCCCGGGCCGCCTCGGCGAGCTGCTCGGGCAGGTCGGCCATGCGGGCCCCGGTCCGCGCGAAGTTCCAGCTGCGCGCCGCCGCCCCCTCCGCGCCGAGGAGTCGGGTGGCGAGGCTGTGGACCCGCGGGTCGCTGCCGGTGGCCCAGGAGGACTCGGGGCAGTCGGCGAGCACCGAGCAGGCGTCGAAGCCGCGGGTGATGGAGTCGCCGACCGCGGCCACCGAGGCGGGATTCCGCTTCCAGCCGGGCGCGGTCTTCGCGGGGGGTCGGGCGCCGGCCGCGGCGGGGGTGCCGCGGGGTTCCTCGGGCCCGGAGGAACAGGCCGACAGGCCCGTCATCAGCAGAGCGAGCGCCGCCGTCCCGGCAAGGCCGGTCCGCCGGCGCCCGGTTCGCACGGTCTTCCGCATCCGCTGGTCCCCTCCTTCGTGGCCCCGTGGCGGTCCACGGCGTCCTGCTGAGTGAATGCTCGGTGTTTCGCTGCCTCAGGACCGACCGTACGTCACACCTGGCACCCCGGCGCACGGTAGCTTTTCCCCAGGGACGGCAGGCTCGGCCGCCCGGGCCGGATCCCTCCAGTGGCGTAATGCCGGATCGGTTCCGGTAAATTACATCACGTCACATACTGTCCGTTTTCAGCAGATTCACTCCCGATGGCGTTTACCATGGGTGGCCTCGGGAGCGGCACCGGTACGAGGCCGCTGGGGAAGGCGAACCTCGTCCCACACTGGAGGTCCCGGTGACGACACGTGGAGTCCTGTACGTGCACTCCGCGCCGCGCGCGCTCTGCCCGCATGTGGAATGGGCGGTGGCGGGCGTGCTCGGAGCACGTGTGAATCTCGACTGGATCAGACAGCCGGCCTCGCCCGGCACCTGGCGGACCGAGCTGTCCTGGCGGGCCCGCCCGGGCACCGCCTCGAAGCTGGCCTCCGCCCTGCGCGGCTGGCACCTGCTCCGCTTCGAGGTGACGGCCGAGCCCTGCGCCACCGCCGAGGGCGAGCGCTACAGCTCCACCCCCGACCTGGGGATCTTCCACGCCGTCACCGGCATGCACGGGGACATCCTGATCCCCGAGGACCGGCTGCGGGCCGCGCTGGTCCGGGCCGCCGAGGAGGGTACGGCGCTGGAGGGCGAGATCGCCCGGCTGCTCGGCAAGCCCTGGGACGACGAGCTGGAGCCCTTCCGGTACGCCGGTGAGGGCGCCCCGGTGCGCTGGCTCCACCAGGTGGTCTGAGCACCGCTCCCGCGTCCCCGTACGGGAGAGGGGCCCCGCCCGGCGACTGCCGGGCGGGGCCCCCTTTCTCACGGTCGTGCGTCGGGTCGGCGGACCCGTGGGGTTCAGACGGTGCGGAACGCCAGCGTGACGTTGTGGCCGCCGAAACCGAAGGAGTTGTTGATCGCGGCGATCTGACCCTCGGCGGGCAGCGGCCGCGGCTCGTCGCGCACGATGTCCGCGTCGATGTCCTCGTCCAGCTCTTCCACGTTGATGGTGGGCGGGGCGATCCGGTGGTACAGCGCCAGCACGGTGGCCACGCTCTCGATGCCGCCGGCGCCGCCCAGCAGGTGGCCCGTCATGGACTTCGTCGCGGAGACCGCCACGTGGTCCAGGTCGTCGCCGAGCACCTTGCGGAGCGCCTTGATCTCGGCGCTGTCGCCCTGCGGGGTGGAGGTGGCGTGCGCGTTCACGTGCACGACCTCGGCGGGCTTCAGGCCGGTGTTGTCGAGCAGGTTCTGCACGGCGGCCGCGACCCCGCGCCCGGTGGGCTCGGGCTGCGCGATGTGGTGGCTGTCGGCGGAGAGGCCCTGGCCCAGCACCTCGCAGTAGACGCGGGCCCCACGGGCCGCGGCGTGCTCGGCGGACTCCAGGATGATGACGCCCGCGCCCTCGCCGAGGACGAAGCCGTCCCGGCCCTTGTCGTACGGGCGGGAAGCCTTCTCCGGCTCCTCGTTGTTCTTGGACATCGCCATCATGTTGGCGAAGGCCGCGATCGGCAGCGGGTGGATCGCCGCCTCGGTGCCGCCCGCGACGACCACGTCGGCACGGCCGGTGCGGATCATCTCGACGGCGTAGCCGATGGCCTCGGCGCCGGAGGCGCAGGCGCTGACCGGGGTATGCACGCCCGCCCGGGCGTTCACCTCCAGGCCCACGTTGGCCGAGGGGCTGTTCGGCATGAGCATGGGGACGGTGTGCGGGGAGACCCGGCGCACGCCCTTGTCCTTGAGGACGTCGTACTGGTCGAGCAGGGTGGTGACACCGCCGATGCCGGAGGCGATCACCGTGCCCAGTCGCTCGGGGGACACGGAGGAGTCCTCGCCGGCGGGACCGGTGTAACCGGCGTCCGCCCAGGCCTCCTTCGCGGCGATCAGCGCGAACTGCGCCGACCGGTCGAGCTTCCGGGCCAGCGGGCGGGGCAGGACCTCGCTCGGGTCCACGGCCGCCTGGGCGGCGATCCGGACCGGCAGGTCGGCGAACCGCTCGCCTTCCAGGGGCTTGACCCCGGAACGGCCCGCGAGCAGGCCCTCCCAGGTCGATGCGCTGTCGCCACCCAGCGGAGTGGTTGCGCCGATACCGGTGACGACCACGGTGTGATTGGTCGGGCTCACAGGAATTCTTTCTCCACGTGTAAGAGGGTGCTGAATTGTCACGGCGCCACCGCCGGGTGGCGACAAACGCTCGGTGGGACTCAGCCCTGGTGCTTCAGGATGTAGTCGGCGGCGTCGCCGACCGTCTTCAGGTTCTTGACGTCCTCGTCCGGGATCTTGACGTCGAAGCGCTCTTCGGCGGCGACGACGACCTCGACCATGGACAGGGAGTCGACGTCCAGGTCGTCGGTGAAGGACTTGCCGATCTCGACGTCCTCGACCGGGATGCCGGCGATCTCGTTCACGATGTCGGCGAGACCGGCGACGATCTCTTCCTGGGTGGCGGCCATGTTGGCGCTCCTTCGATAGGGGTGACTACGGGTGGTGCGGTATTGCTGGGTACTGCGCGGCGGGCCCGGAAGATCCGGCACGCCTAGGGGAGGGTAACGACCGTGGCGGCGTACACGAGACCCGCCCCGAAGCCGATGACGAGCGCGGTGTCGCCGCTCTTCGCCTGACCGGTGGCGAGAAGCCGCTCCATGGCGAGCGGGATCGAGGCCGCCGAGGTGTTGCCGGTGGTCTCGATGTCACGGGCCACCGTGACGTGCTCCGGCAGCTTCAGGGTCTTCACCATCGAATCGATGATCCGCATGTTGGCCTGGTGCGGGATGAAGACGTCCAGGTCGTCGGCGGTCAGCCCGGCGGCGTCGAGCGCCTGCTGGGCGACCTTGGCCATCTCGAATACGGCCCAGCGGAAGACCGCCTGACCCTCCTGCGTGATGGCCGGGAACCGCTCCACGGTACCGGTGCGGTACTCGTCCCACGGCACGGTCTGCTTGATCGTCTCGGACTTGTCGCCCTCGGAACCCCACACGGTGGGGCCGATGGCCGGCTCCTCGGAGGGGCCGACGACCACGGCGCCCGCACCGTCACCGAAGAGGAAGGCCGTGGCCCGGTCCTCCAGGTCCGTCAGGTCCGACAGCCGCTCCACGCCGATGACCAGCACGTACCGGGCGGAACCCTCCACGACCAGGCCCTTGGCCAGGGTCAGGCCGTAGCCGAAACCGGCACAACCCGCGGAGATGTCGAACGCCGCGGGCTTGACCGCGCCGATCCGGTCCGCGATCTCGGTCGCGACGGCCGGGGTCTGCTTGAAGTGCGAGACGGTGGAGACGATCACGGCGCCGATCTGCTCCGCCGAGATGCCGGCGTCGGCCAGGGCCTTCCCGGAAGCCTCCACGGACATGGCCGCGACGGTCTCCTCCGGGGAGGCCCAGTGGCGGGTGGCGATGCCGGACCGGGAGCGGATCCACTCGTCGGAGGAGTCGATCGTCTCCAGGATGACCTCGTTGGGCACCACCCGGGTCGGGCGGTAGCCGCCCACCCCGAGGATGCGGGCGTACGGAGACCCCTGAGCAGGTTTGATCTTCGACATGCGTTTGGGCTCCTTCTCTCAGGCCGCGTGCTCGGCGATGAGGGCGGCGGCCTTGTCGAGGTCGTCCGGGGTCTTCAGCGCGAGCGTGGCCACACCGGGGAGGGCGCGCTTGGCCAGACCGGTGAGGGTACCGCCGGGGCACGCCTCGATCAGCGCGGTGACCCCGAGCTCCTTGAAGGTCTCCATGCACAGGTCCCAGCGGACCGGGTTGGCCACCTGGCCCACCAGGCGGGCGACGACGTCGGCGCCCGAGGTGACGGCCGCGCCGTCCTTGTTGGACACGTACGTGAGCACCGGGTCGGCGAGGGCGAGGGACCGGGCGGCCTCCTCCAGCTCCGCGACCGCCGGGGCCATGTGGTGCGTGTGGAAGGCGCCCGCCACCTTGAGCGGGACCACCTTGCGGACGCCCTCGGGCTTGTCGGCCTCCAGAGCGGCGATCTGCTCCAGGGTGCCGGCGGCCACGATCTGGCCCGCGCCGTTGATGTTGGCCGGGGTCAGACCCAGCTTCTCCAGGTGCGCGACGGTGACCTCGGGGTCGCCGCCGAGCAGCGCCGCCATGCCGGTCGCGGTGACCGCGGCGGCACCGGCCATGGCCAGGCCGCGGGTACGGACGAACCGCAGCGCGGTCTCCTCGTCCAGGACGCCCGCGTAGGCGGCGGCGGTGATCTCACCGACGCTGTGGCCCGCGACGGCGCCGAAGGACGCCCGCGCGTCCAGCGCGGCGGAGGACAGCAGACCGGCCGCGACCAGCAGCGGCTGCGCCACCGCGGTGTCGCGGATCTCGTCCGCGTCGGCCTTGGTGCCGTAGTGGACGAGGTCGAGCCCGATGGCGTCCGACCAGGCAGCGATGCGGTCGGCCGCACCGGGGAGGTCGAGCCAGGGGGTCAGGAAGCCGGGCGCCTGAGCGCCTTGGCCGGGAGCGACGAGTACGAGCACCCTCACACTCTCTCTTGCGGACGGTCCGCACCGCCCGTGAGGACAGGGACGAAGAACCGTCGGGGGAATTGTCGATGTCTCACAAAAGTCTAGGTCTGAGGATCGGCCTCGGCCAGACGCCCCAGAATCAGCGCGATCCTCAGCGTGAACGCCGAACGCACGTCGGAAGGCGACCAGCCGGTGACGTCAGTCACACGTCGGAGCCGGTAGCGCACGGTGTTCGGGTGCACGAACAGCATCCGTGCGGCCCCTTCGAGGCTGCTCGCCTGCTCCAGGTAGACGCTCAGCGTCTCCAGCAGAGCCGACCCGGCCTCCTCCAGCGGTCTGTAGATCTCCTCCACCAGCTGCTCTCGCGCCGACGGGTCTCCGGCCATCGCGCGCTCCGGCAGGAGATCATCGGCCAGAACGGGCCGCGGAGCGTCCTGCCACGCCGAGGACGCCTTCAGTCCCGCGGCCGCCGCCTGCGCGGAACGCGTCGCCGTCAGCAGGTCCGGCACCACCGGGCCGGCCACCACGGCACCCGCCGCGAAAGGCCCGATCAGGGACTTCGCCACCTGGATCGGCTGGTCGCTACCGCCCGCGATCACCACCAGACGGTCCCCGAGCACCCCCGTCAGCACCTGGAGCTTGGCGTGCCGAGCGGCCCGCCGGATCGCCTCCACGGTCAGCTCGCTGTCCCCGTCCGGGGCCGTCCCGAGCACCACGCACACGTGCTCCGGGGAGTTCCAGCCCAGCGCCGCCGCCCGGGACAGCGCCCCCTCGTCGGCCTCGCCCGACAGCACGGCGTTGACCACCAGCGACTCCAGCCGGGCGTCCCAGGCCCCGCGGGCCTCGGCGGCCTGCGCGTACACCTGGGCCGTGGCGAAGGCGATCTCCCGCGCGTACACCAGCAGCGCCTCGCGCAGCGTGGACTCGTCACCCGGGGCCGCGACCTCCTCGATCGCGGTCTCCATCACCTCGATGGTGGTCCGCACCATCTCGACCGTCTGCCGCAGGGTGATCGCTCGGGTCAGCTCCCGGGGGGCCGTGCCGAACACGTCCGTCGAGATCGCCTGCGGGGTCTCCGGGTGCCGGAACCACTCGGTGAAGGCGGCGATGCCGGCCTGGGCGACCAGGCCGATCCACGACCGGTTCTCCGGGGGCATCGCCCGGTACCACGGCAGCGTCTCGTCCATCCTGGCGATGGCGTTCGCGGCCAGTCTGCCGGAGGACTTCTCCAGCCGGCGGAGCGTCGCCGCATGCGGGTGCGCGGGGTGGACCGCGGTCACGGCGGACGCGGGAGGGACGGCCGGGGAGGGCTCAGGGTCAGCGTGGGGCACGGGGACAAGACTGCCTTATCCGGCCGCCCCCGCGGAGTGCCGGGGCTACCGTGACCCCCATGATCGATGTACGGCGCAGTGGGGACCGGTACCGGGGCGGCGACCCGGAGGCCGGGATCACCACCCGGCACGCCTTCTCCTTCGGGGCCTTCTACGACCCCGACAACATCAGGTTCGGCCCCGTCCTCGCCTGCAACGAGGAACACCTCGCACCGGGTGCCGGATTCGACGAACACCCGCACAGCCACACCGAGATCGTCACCTGGGTCGTCGAGGGGGAACTGACCCACCGCGACTCCACCGGGCAGGCCACCGTGCTGCGCCCCGGGGACCTCCAGCGGCTGAGCTCGGCCTCCGGGGTGCGGCACGCCGAACGCAACGAGGGCACCGCCCCGCTCCGCTTCGTGCAGATGTGGCTGGCCCCGCTGGAGCCCGGCGGCGACCCCTCCTACGAGGTGGTCCGCGCCCTCAGCGGAAGCGGCGGTGGGACCGACACCGGCGGCGCGTACCCGCTGCCGGCCGCCGGGGCGGTGCTGCGGGTGCTCCGCCCGGCCGCGGGGGAGCGGGTGCCGGTGCCGGCGGCGGCCCGGGTGTACGCGCACGTGGTCCGCGGCGAGCTGCTGCCCGAGGGCCCGGGAGCCGCGCCGGTCGGGGACGGCGGCGGACCACTGGGCCCCGGGGACGCGGCCCGCTTCACCGGCCCCGAGGGGTGGGCGCTGCGGGCCGTCACCCCGGGGGAACTGCTCCTGTGGGAGCTGCCCTGAGGCGGGTGGACGGCCCCCGGGCTACTTGAGGTAGGCGATGCCGTCCGTGGTGAGGGTCGGGCGGCCCGCCGTCCCCACCACGACGATCTTCAGCTTGTGGGTGCCGGCGGTGGCCCAGGTCTTGGTGAAGACCGCGTTCCGGTAGAGCGTGGCCGTGGACTTCAGGTCCACGGTGGCCGCCTTGACCCCGTCCAGGTAGACGTGCGCCTGACCGGAGCCGGCGGCCCGCGAGACGATCCAGGACACCGAGCGGCCGGTGAAGGTCCAGGTCAGCGAGGAACCGGTGGTGCCGCTGGAGAGCGAGGCGCCGCCCAGGTAGCTGCCGGAGGAGCGGCTGCTCCAGGTGCCGGTGCGGGCCGCCGCGGTCTCCTGGAGCAGCACCGGAGTGCCGGTCACGGAGGCCGAGGCGGTGTTGCCGGCCTGGTCGGCTGCGGTGAGCGCGAAGGTGGTGCCGGTACCGGGCCTGGCGGTGAGCGGGGCACCGGTGGCGGTCGCCGGATGGGTCGCCCTGGTGGGCGCGGTCAGCCGCACCTCCTTCAGCGCCCCGGTGTCGGCGGCCTTCCACCCGAGGGTGACCGGGACCGCGGTGGTCTCCACCGTGCCGGTCCGCAGGGCCAGGCCCGGCTTGGTCGGGAAGGTCGGGGCGGTGGTGTCGGCGACCACGGTCACGGTCGGGGACAGGGCGGTGCGGCCCGACTGGTGGGTGGAACGGACCTGCACCCGGTGGCTGCCCGGGGTCAGGGTGGTGGCCGCGGAACCGGCGGTGCCCGCGGTGCGCGCCACCGGCTTGCCGTCCACGAGGAGTTCGTGGGCGCTCAGCAGGGCGGTCGGGGTGGTGGTGCCCCAGGCCACGGTCACCGGCCCGCGGGTCCAGTAGGCGGCACCCGAAAGGGTCGCGCCGACCACGGAGTTGACGGCCACTCCGGTCGGGGGTCCGGCCGCCCAGCCCCGGATCACCGGGAGTTGCCCGTACAGGACGGTGCCGGGGCACTCGGTGGCGTAGCCGTCGCGGTGGCCGGAGAGCCGCTGGAAGGAGGCGCTCTGCCCGGCCTTGAACTTGCCGTTGTCGATGGCGGCGGTCATCGTCACCGAGGACTGCGGGTCGTATCCGTACTGGCCGAGCTTCCAGGCGGCGACGCGGGCAACGGCGGTCTTGGCGGCGGCCGAGGCGTCCGCGGCCACGTGGTTGCCGATCACCGCGATGCCGGTGGTGTCGGTGTTCCAGCCCATGGTGTGGGCGCCGGTGACGGGCAGCCCCGGACCGCCCTTGCGGCCCTCGAAGACCGTCCCGCACTTGTCGACCACGAAGTTGTAGCCGATGTCCTTCCAGCCGTTGGTCTTCACGTGCAGGGTGTGCAGGCCCCGCATGATCGCCGCGGAATCGGCGCAGTCGTAGGTGTTGGTCTGCGCGGTGTGGTGCACGAAGACGGCCTTGACCTCCTTGCCGTAGCCCGGGGCCTCGTCGTTCAGGGCCTCGTCCGCGCCCCACTGGGCGCGGCTGACCACCGCCGGCTGCGGAACGGTGGAGACCGGCGCGGTGGGGGCGGGGCTGACGGAGGGGCCCGGGGTCGGGGTACCGGAGGCGGCCCCCGAGGGGGTCGGGCCGGTCGGCGTGGTGGGGAGGGGCGTGGCGGAGGCGGAGGGCTCCGGGCCGGTGCTCGGCGAAGTGCTCCCGGCGGGGGAGGGCTCCGGGCCCGTGCCGTCGGTCGGGGTGCCGGTGGGCCCGTCCCCGGCGGGAGGGGTGGGTTCGGCGGTGGCGTCCACGGCGAGGGCGACGGGGCCGGTGCGGAGCACGGCGGAGGTGCCCGGGTCGACCAGGTCCAGGCGGAGGCCGGCGGGCAGGGCGCCGCCGCGGCCCGCGACCCGGACCTCGACCCCGTCGGAGGATCCGGCCCAGACCGGCTCGGAGACCCCGCGCAGCCCGGGGCGGGCGGCCCCGTCGGAGCGGGCCCCGCCCTCGGAGCCCAGCTCCAGCCAGGCCGACCAGTCGCCGCTCTGCCGGGAGCGGGTGCGGACCTCGATCGGGCCGTCCACGGTCCGGTCCGGGTCGTCCCAGGAGACCGCGAGCATGCTGAAGGGGCGGGTGCCGGTGTCCCGGTAGGAGGCGCGGTCCCCGGTCACGTCCAGGGCCGCGGTGCGGACCTTCGAGACCACCGGACCCGACACCGGGGGACGCTTCGCGTCGACGGTGCCGGGGGCGTTGTGCCCGGTCGCCCCCTGGAGGGCCAGTACGCCGACGATGCCGGTGGCGATGGCACCGGCCGTCACCCAGATTCTGCGCGTGCGCACCGGTGTTCTCCGTGTCCCCGAGGCGATGGAGAAACGGAATCTACCGAGCGATTTCCCACCGGCAAGCGGGATGTTCCGGCCGGAACCCGGCAGAACACCCCCACTCGCCGCGTGATCTTCGTCTCAGCGGGCTCCGGCGAGCTCCGTGAGCACCGCGTCGGTGAACGGGGTCCAAACCTCCGCTGCCCAGGGGCCGAACGCCCGGTCCGTCAGCGCCACGCACGCGGCGCGCGCGTCCGGGTCCACCCACAGGAACGTCCCGGACTGGCCGAAGTGCCCGAAGGTGCGCGGCGAGGACCGCAGCCCCGTCCAGTGCGGGGACTTCCCGTCCCGGATCTCCATGCCCAACCCCCAGTCGTTGGGGACCTGGTGGCCGTACCCGGGCAGCACGCCCTTCAGCCCCGGGTGCACCACCGAGGTCGCCGCGGCGACCGTACGGGCGTCCAGCAGTCGCGGGGCCTGCAGCTCGGCGGCGAACCGCACCAGGTCCGAGACCGTGGAGACGCCGTCCCGGGCCGGGGACCCCTCCAGAGTGGTCGCGGTCATGCCCAGCGGCTCCAGCACGGCTTGGTGCAGGTACTCGGCGAAGGGGATGTCGGTGACCTTGGTGAGGTGGTCGCCCAGCACCTCGAAACCGGCGTTCGAGTACAGTCGCCGCTCCCCGGGCGGGGCGGTCACCCGGTGCTCGTCGAAGGCCAGCCCGCTGGTGTGCGCGAGCAGGTGCCGCACCGTCGAGCCCTCGGGCCCGGCCGGCTCGTCCAGCTCGACCGCGCCCTCCTCGAAGGCCACCAGAACGGCGTAGGCGGTCAGCAGCTTCGTCACGGAGGCCAGCGGGAACCGGTGGTCCACCGGCCCGTGCTGCCCGGCCAGGGTGCCGTCGGCGCGCACCACCGCCGCCGCGGCGGTCGGCACGGGCCAGTTCTCGATGATCCGCAGGCTCTCCATGCCCCGAGCCTACTTGCTTGGAGTGCGCTCAAGGGTTCTAGCGTGGGGGCATGAGCCTGACGGAGACCCGGTACACCATCGGCGAGGTCGCGGCCCGCACCGGCCTGTCCCAGCACACGCTCCGCTGGTACGAGCGGATCGGACTGCTCCCGCACGTGGACCGGTCGCACTCCGGTCAGCGCCGGTTCAGCGGACGCGACCTGGACTGGCTGGCCCTGGTGGGCAAGCTGCGCACCACCGGCATGCCGGTGGCCGACATGGTCCGGTACGCGGAGCTCGTCCGCGCCGGGGAGCACACCTACGCCGAGCGGCGCGCCCTGTTGGAGCGCACCCGGCGGGACGTGCTGGCGCGGATCGAGGAGCTGAACGGCACCCTCGCGGTGCTCGACCACAAGATCGGTATGTACGGGAAGGGCAGTTGCCGATGAGCACGGAAGGCAGGATCACCCGGGTGGAGCTCGGGACCGGTGGCCCGCTGGTGGGCGTACAGGGCCTGGGCTGCATGGGGATCAGCGAGTTCTACGGGGACACCGACGAGGCCGCGGCCCGCGACACCCTGGACGCGGCCCTGGAGGCGGGGGTCACCCTCTTCGACACCGCGGACATCTACGGGCGGGGCCGGAACGAGGAGTTCCTGGCGCCGTTCCTCGCCGCGCACCGTGAGGAGGTCGTCCTCGCGACCAAGTTCGCCATCGAGCGGACCGACGACCCGGCGTACCGGGGGATCCGCAACGACCGGGCCTACGTGCGCCGGGCCGTCGAGGACAGCCTGCGGCGGCTGGACGTCGAGGTCATCGACCTCTACTACATGCACCGTCGGGACCCGGCCGTCCCGTTCGCGGAGTCGGTGGGCGCCATGGCCGAGTTGGTGAAGGAGGGCAAGGTCCGTCACCTGGGGCTGAGCGAGGTGACCGGGCCGGAGCTGCGCGAGGCGCACGCCGTGCACCCGATCGCCGCGCTCCAGTCGGAGTGGTCGCTGTTCAGCCGGGACGTGGAGCGCAGCGCGGTGCCCGCGGCGGCGGAGCTGGGTGTGGCCCTGGTGCCGTACTCCCCGCTCGGTCGCGGCTTCCTGACCGGCTCCTTCACGGACGCGGCCGGGGAGCTGTCCGAGGGGGACTTCCGGCGTCACCAGCCCCGGTTCACCGGGGAGAACGCCCGGACGAACGCGGCGCTGCTGGAGCCGGTCCGCGCGGTCGCGGCCGCGCACGGGGTCACCCCGGCGCAGGTGGCGCTGGCCTGGGTGCACGACCGGGCGGCCGTGCACAGGCTGACGGTGGTGCCGATCCCGGGCACCCGCAAGCGGTCCCGGCTGCTGGAGAACGCGGCCGCCGCCTCGATCGAGCTGACCGCCGCGGAGCGGGAGTCGCTGGAGCCGATCGCGGCGGCGGTGGCGGGGGACCGCTACCCGGACATGAGCGCGACCTCGCTGGCCCGCGAGGTCTGAGCGGCGCC
>NZ_JBEOSD010000133.1:0-22710 GCF_040302735.1 Streptomyces sp. NPDC097619
GAACGCCACCGCCGGCAGCCGCCCCCTCCCCGACACCACCACCCGCCCCACACCCCCCGGTGCCCCCCCCCCCCGGCCGCACCACCCCCCGGGCCCCGTCCGGAGCGCGGGGCTTCGTCGTGTCCCGGCGGCCGGGGCGCGGGAGCGCTCCCGCGACGCGGCGCGCGTCGGGGTCAGAGTTCGTAGACGGCCCCGGCGCGGGCGAGTTCGGCCGGGCCGGAGTACACCTCGCGGGCGTCGGCGAGGTTGCGGTCCGCGTCGGTCCACGGCGGCACGTGGGTCAGGACCAGGCGGCTGGCACGGGCGCGGTCCGCGTACTCCCCGGCCTCCCGTCCGTTGAGGTGCAGGTCGGGGATGTCCTCCTTGCCGTGGGTGAAGGAGGCCTCGCAGAGGAAGAGGTCGGTGTCCTCGGCGAGCGCGGCCAGCTCGGGGCAGGTGCCGGTGTCCCCGGAGTAGGTGAGGGCCTTGCCGCCGTGCTCGACGCGGAAGCCGAAGGCGTCCACCGGATGGCGGACCCGTTCGGTACGGACCGTGAAGGGGCCGACCTCGAAGCTGCCGGGGCTGAGCGTGCGGAACTCGAAGACCTCGCTCATGGACCGTTCGTGGGGCACGTCCTCGTACGCCGTGGCCAGCCGCTTCTCGGTGCCCTCGGGCCCGTAGACGGGGATGGTGCCGCACCGGCCGCCTTCGTGGCGGTAGTAGCGGGCGACGAAGTACGCGCACATGTCGATGCAGTGGTCCGCGTGCAGGTGGCTCAACAGGATCGCGTCGAGGTCGTACAGACCGCAGTGGCGCTGCAGCTCGCCCAGGGCGCCGTTGCCCATGTCGAGGAGCAGCCGGAAGCCGTCGGCCTCTACGAGGTAGCTCGAGCAGGCCGATTCCGCGGACGGGAACGAACCCGAGCAGCCGACGACGGTGAGCTTCATGGAGCAGGAACCTCCGTGGGCGGGTACGGGCGGCGGTATGAAGCCGTGCGTGGGGGCGTGGGGGGCCGTGCGTGCGTCGAGCGTAAGGCGCGAAAGGGGCGGTCGCTCCTCCGCGGCAGGCCGTTGTGGGGCAACTCACCTGAGCAGTCACCCCCTGGAGCGACCCTCCGCACACGGGTTGCCGCGTGTCCCGCCGATGTCCCGCCGGTGGATGCCGGGGGAACCCCGGTCGACGGGGGCGGTCCGGGCGGGTGCCGTCGCGCCGCGCGGCGGTCGGACGGCTACGGTCGGAGCATGGACACGTCCTGGTGGCCCGCGCTGGCGGCGGTGGTGGCGCTCGCCCTGGTCGTCCTGGTCGCGGGGCGACGGCGGCCGGAGGCCCGGCCGCGCCCGCCCGCGGTGCCGGAGCCGGCCCACCGGCCGGGCCCGCCGCCGCGGCCGCGGGCCGGGGATATCTGGTGGGCGGACGTCCCCTTCGAGGACGGCCCCGGTTCGAAGGACCGGCCCTGTCTGGTGCTGGGCCCGGTCCGGCACGGGCACGCGCACGCCCCGGGGCGGGGCGGGGGCGAGGCGGCCGGCCGGATGCTGGTCGTGAAGATCACCAGCAAGTACCACGACGAGCGGCCCGGGGTGATCCCCCTGCCGCCGGGCACGGTCGGGGACGCCCGGGGCCGGGCCGCCTTCCTGGAGACGGACGAGCTGCGCGAGGTGTCGGTGTGGGGCTTCCGCCGGCGGGTCGGCCCGGTGGACCCCGCGATCTGGGACCAGGTCCGCCACCTGGCCCGCTGACCGGGCCGGGACACGACCGCGCCCCCGGCCGGACGGCACGGGGGCGCGGGCGGTGCGGGCGGGCTCAGGCCCAGAGCTGGCCCTGCAGGGTTTCGATGGCGGCTTCCGTGGTGGGAGCGGTGTAGACCCCGGTGGAGAGGTACTTCCAGCCGCCGTCGGCCACGACGAAGACGATGTCCGCGCTCTCCCCGGCCTTGAGCGCCTTGTTGCCGACGCCGATGGCGGCGTGCAGGGCGGCGCCGGTGGAGACGCCGGCGAAGATGCCCTCCTGCTGGAGGAGCTCGCGGGTGCGGGTCACCGCGTCGGCGGAGCCCACCGAGAAGCGGGTGGTGAGCACGGAGGCGTCGTACAGCTCGGGGACGAAGCCCTCGTCGAGGTTGCGGAGGCCGTAGACGAGGTCGTCGTACCGGGGCTCGGCGGCGACGATCTTCACGTCCGGCTTGTGCTCGCGGAGGTAGCGGCCGACGCCCATCAGGGTGCCGGTGGTGCCCAGGCCCGCCACGAAGTGGGTGATCCCGGGGAGGTCCGCGAGGATCTCCGGGCCCGTCCCGGCGTAGTGGGCGCCGGCGTTGTCCGGGTTGCCGTACTGGTAGAGCATCACCCAGTCGGGGTGCTCGGCGGCCAGTTCCTTGGCCACCCGCACGGCGGTGTTGGAGCCGCCCGCCGCGGGCGAGGAGATGATCTCGGCCCCCCACATGGCGAGCAGGTCGCGCCGCTCCCTGCTGGTGTTCTCCGGCATGACGCACACGATCCGGTAGCCCTTGAGCTTCGCGGCCATGGCGAGGGAGATGCCGGTGTTGCCGGAAGTGGGCTCCAGGATGGTGCAGCCGGGCTGCAGGCGGCCGGCCTTCTCGGCCTGCTCGATCATGTGGAGCGCGGGGCGGTCCTTGACCGAGCCGGTCGGGTTGCGGTCCTCCAGCTTGGCCCAGATCCGGACGTCCTCCGAGGGGGACAGCCGGGGCAGCCGGACCAGCGGGGTGTTGCCGACCGCCGCCAGCGGGGAGTCGTAGCGCATCGGTGCGGTGCCGCTTACTTCGAGCCGCCGGCCACGGCCGGGAGGATCGTGACGGTGTCGCCGTCGGAGAGGGCGGTGGTGATGCCGTCGAGGAAGCGGACGTCCTCGTCGTTGAGGTAGACGTTCACGAAGCGGCGGAGCTTGCCCTCGTCGACGATCCGGGCCTCGATGCCCTGGTGGCGGGTCTCCAGGTCGGCGAAGAGCTCGGCGAGGTTGGCGCCCTCGCCGGTCACGGCCTTCTCTCCGTCGGTGTAGGTGCGCAGGATGGTCGGGATGCTGACCTTGATGGCCACGGCTGGCTCCAGGATGTCGGTAGGGGCGTCGGGTACGCCTTGCGCGCGGTTCTTGCCCCCGCGCGGGAGGGGCTGTGGGTCTCAGGCAGCGGGACAGATCGCGCTGGCGAGGCGGCCCAGGTCGACGTGCAGGCGCGCCACCAGCGCGGTGCTGCGCGGGGCCTCGGAGCTCACGTCGTGGGAAACCATGCGGGCATCGTAACGATTCCCGGTCACCCGAATGGAGTGTGATCCCACATCGTGGACGCCAACGGCTCACATCGTGGTCAGTAGGCGGCCACGACCCGCACTTCCTCCTCCGTGATCACCCCGTCGACGATCCGGTAGGAGCGGAACTGGAACTCGCCGAGCCCGTCCTCGTCCGCGGTGGAGACCAGCACGTAGTGGGCGCCGGGCTCGTTCGCGTAGGTCACGTCGGTGCGGGAGGGGTAGGCCTCGGTGGCGGTGTGGGAGTGGTAGACGATCACCGGGTCCTCGTCGCGGTCGTCCATCTCCCGGTAGAGCTTCAGGAGGTCCTTGGAGTCGAACTCGTAGAACGTGGGCGAGCGGGCGGCGTTGAGCATGGGGACGAACCGCTCGGGCCGGCCGGTGCCCGCCGGGCCCGCCACGACCCCGCACGCCTCGTCGGGGTGGTCCTGGCGGGCGTGCGCCACGATCTGGTCGTACAGGGCCTGGGTGAGGGTCAGCATGGGCCACAGGATAAACAGACGGGCCCTCCCGTACCGAGATCCGGTACGGGAGGGCCCGCATGGTGGACAGCGCCCGTCCGGGCGGGGCCGTCAGCGCTTGGCGAAGGCGGCGCCCTGGGGGTCGCGGCTCTTCAGGACCAGGTAGGAAACCCCCAGCAGCAGCCCCCACAGCGGGGCGCAGTAGAGGGAGACGCGTGCGTCCTTGTCGGCCCCCATCATCACGATGACCATGCCGATGAAGGCGAGGGCGAACCAGCTGCTCCAGGGGGCGCCGGGGGCGCGGAAGGGGGAGGCGGGCAGTTCGCCGCGGTCGGACTTGGCCCGGTAGCGGATCTGGCAGACCAGGATCATGATCCAGGCCCACATGCCGGAGATGGTGGCGAAGGAGACCACGTAGTCGAAGGCCTTGCCGGGGGCGACGTAGTTGATCCAGACGCCGACCAGCATGAGCGCGGCGGAGAAGGTGGTGCCGACGAGCGGGGTGCCGTTCTTCGTCAGCCGGGTGAAGAGCTTCGGGCCCTGGCCGTTGAGGGCGAGGTCGCGCAGCATCCGGCCGGTGGAGTACATGCCGGAGTTGCAGGAGGACAGCGCGGCGGTGAGGACGACGAAGTTGACGATCGCGGCGCCGACGCCGAGGCCCATCTTCTCGAAGGCGGCCACGAAGGGGCTGACCCCCGGCTGGAACTCCGACCACGGGACCACGGAGAGGATCATGACGAGGGCGCCGACGTAGAAGACGGCGATGCGCCACGGCACGGTGTTGATGGCCTTGGGCAGGGTCTTGGCCGGGTCCTTGGACTCGCCCGCGGTGACGCCGACCAGCTCGACGGCGAGGAAGGCGAACATCACGATCTGAAGGGTCATCAGCGTGCCGCCGATGCCCTTGGGGAAGAAGCCGCCGTCGTTCCACAGGTTGGAGACGGAGGCGGTGTCGGCCGCGTCGGAGAAGCCGACCGTCAGGATGCCGGCGCAGATCAGGATCATGCCGACGATGGCGGTGACCTTGACCATCGAGAACCAGAACTCCAGCTCGCCGAAGAGCTTCACGGAGATGAGGTTCGCGAGGTAGAGGACCACGGTGAAGATCAGCGCGTAGCCCCACTGGGGGAAGCTGTCGTGCGTCCAATACGCCATGTACTGGGCGGCGGCGGTGACTTCGGTGATGCCGGTGACCACCCAGAACAGCCAGTACGTCCAGCCCGTGACGTACCCCCAGAAGGGGCCGACGAACTCGCGGGCGTACTCCGAGAAGGAGCCGGACACCGGGCGGTACATGAGCAGTTCGCCCAAGGCCCGCATGATGAAGAAGATGACCAGGCCCGCGATGGCGTAGGCAAGGATCAGGCTGGGGCCGGCCTTGCTGATGGCCTTGCCCGCGCCCAGGAAGAGTCCGGTGCCGATGGCCCCGCCGATGGCGATCATCTGGATCTGGCGGGCGCCGAGCGTGCGGTGGTACCCCTCGCCCGCCGCGGCTTCCTCGGCCGCGGTACCGGTGTTGCCCTCGTGCTGCTGGTCGACCTGCGAAGAGGTCATGGTGGTGCGCCTTTCTCCATGCCGACCCGCGCCTGGCAGTGGCCGCGGATCGGGTCCTCGATCCCCCCGGATACGGATGGAGTGCACGCCGACGGTCAGCCGGCCCGAAGCGCCGCCGCGTGGACGAGGGTGGTGTCCGGCGGCGGAGGTGAAGATCTATCACGGGGCCCCGGCCGACCCGGGGGGCGTACTGGGACACATGTCACAGGCAAAGGACCATGAAAGTCCTGAAGCGGGACAGATCACTCGTAGGCGGTGATCCGATCGTTATCCGGATTTGAGCGTCCGATGAGCGAACGCCTCACGGAATCCTTAAATCCGGTCATTCCCACCCCGCGGGCGGGTCGCGCCGGGACGGAGTCGGGCACGGAGGCCGGGCAGGGGGCCGGGCGGAGGGGCCGGACACGGAAAGGCCGCCGGAGGGTTCTCCGGCGGCCTTGCGGGACAGGTGCGGGCGCGAGCGCCTTCGAGGCGCCGCGGGGTCAGGGCGTCAGGGTCTCGACCAGGGTCTCCTGGAGCCCGCCCAGCCACAGGTAGGCCATCACCATCGGTTTGCGGGGATCGCTGTCGGGCAGCCGGAACAGCACCCCCGCCTCGTCGTCCTCGGTGATCTCCAGCCGGGCCGCGATGGTGAGCCGGAGGTCGTTCAGGGCGCCGAGCCAGCGCAGCGGCTGGGTGCCGGTCAGCTCCAGGACCGCTCCCCCGTCCCCACCGGGGGTGAGGGCGTCCAGGGTGCGCACGACCTCCAGGGCGTCCTCGCGCTTGCGGGTCCGCAGGTCGTTCTCGGTGAAGCGGCGGAACTCCGCGGCGTGGGCCTTGGTCTCGGCCGCCCGGGGCCCCTCGGTGGGCGCGCCGGGGCCGCCGTACGCGTCGGGGAAGAGGCGGGCCAGGGCCGGGTCGGAGGGTGCCTCGGTGGGGCCCTCGGCGAAGAGCGCGGCCAGCGGGTCGGCGTCCTCGGCCTGCGGGCCGGGTCCGATCAGCTCCAGCAGCTGCACGGCCAGGGAGCGCAGGATGGAGACCTCGATCTCGTCCAGGGCCACCGCGGCCCCGCCGCCCGCCAGGGGTTCGAAGGTGCCGCCCATCAGAAGCGGTCCTGGGAGAGGGTGGCCCACAGTCCGTAGCCGTGCATCGCCTGCACGTCGCGCTCCATCTCCTCGCGGGTGCCGCTGGAGACGACCGCCCGTCCCTTGTGGTGGACGTCCATCATCAGCTTGTGCGCCTTGTCCTTGGGGTAGCCGAAGTACGCCTGGAACACGTACGCCACGTAGCTCATGAGGTTGACCGGGTCGTTGTGCACCAGGGTCACCCAGGGGACGTCGGGTTCCGGGACCGCGAAGGTCCCTTCGGCCGGTTCGGTGCGTTCGATCTCAAGGGGAGCAACACTCACCCACCCCATGCTGCCACTGTGGCGGGCCTGTCGCACAAACGGCCCCCTACATTTCGTCACTTTGACGAGATGTGCAGTAGAGTCGCCGACATGAACCCTGCGGATCTGGGCCTGCCGGTCGACGTGCCGTCCACGGCCCTCTTCACGGACCACTACGAGCTCACGATGCTGCAGGCCGCCCTGGCCAACGGCACGGCCGACCGCCGGTCGGTCTTCGAGGTCTTCACCCGGCGCCTGCCCGAGGGCCGCCGCTACGGCGTCCTGGCGGGCACCGGCCGCGTCCTGGACGCGGTGGAGAACTTCCGCTTCGACGCGGCCGTACTGGACTTCCTGCGCGAGCGCCGCGTGGTCGACGAGCGGACCCTGGACTGGCTCTCCCGCTACCGCTTCTCCGGCGACATCTGGGGCTACCCGGAGGGCGAGGTCTACTTCCCCGGCTCCCCCGTGCTCCGCGTGGAGGGCAGCTTCGCCGAGTGCGTGCTGCTGGAAACGGTGATCCTGTCGATCCTCAACCACGACGCCGCCATCGCCGCGGCCGCCTCCCGGATGTCCTCCGCAGCCGGTGACCGCCCGCTGATCGAGATGGGCGCCCGCCGCACCCACGAACTGGCCGCCGTGGCCGCCTCCCGCGCCGCCTACGTGGGGGGCTTCACCTCCACCTCCGACCTCGCCGCCGGCTTCCGCTACGGCATCCCCACCGTCGGCACCAGCGCCCACGCCTTCACCCTGCTCCACGACACCGAACGGGACGCCTTCACCGCCCAGGTGGCCTCGCTGGGCACCGGCACCACCCTCCTGGTGGACACCTACGACGTGGCCGAGGCCGTCCGCACCGCCGTCGAGGTGGCCGGGCCCGAGCTGGGCGCCGTCCGCATCGACTCCGGCGACCTGCTCCTCGTGGCGCACCGGGTCCGGCACCAGCTGGACGAGCTGGGCGCCACCGGCACCCGGATCGTGGTCACCTCGGACCTGGACGAGTACGCCATCGCCTCCCTCGCGGCCGCCCCGGTGGACGCGTACGGGGTGGGCACCCAGCTGGTCACCGGCAGCGGCCACCCCACCTGCTCCATGGTCTACAAGCTGGTGGCCCGGGCCGCCGGGTCCGACCCGAAGGCGCCCCTGGTGCCGGTCGCGAAGAAGTCCCTGGGCGGGAAGGCGTCCGTCGGCGGCCGCAAGTGGGCGGCCCGCCGCCCCGACGCGGAGGGCCACGCCGAGGCCGAGGTGATCGGCACCGGACCGGTGCCCAGCGCGCTCGCCCCCCACCAGCTGCTCGTCGAGCTGGTCAAGGGCGGCGAGGTCGTGGCCCGCGAGCCCCTGGAGGCCGCCCGGGACCGGCACCGCGCCGCCCGCGCCGCCCTCCCGCTGTCCGCCACCCAGCTCTCCCGCGGCGAGGCCGTGATCCCCACCGAATACGTGTGAGCCGCCCCGTGCGCCCCCGCCGCTCCCGGCGGGGTGCGCGCGGTCGCCGGCCGGCCCGGGGTTCGGGAGGGCACGGGCGGGGGGAAGAGCCTCCCGCGGGGAGCCCCGGGCACCACCACCGTCACTTCCGGAATCGAGGACACCGCATGCACCGCGCACTGATCGTCGTCGACGTGCAGAACGACTTCTGCGAGGGGGGCAGCCTGGCCGTGGCGGGCGGCGCCGACGTCGCCGCCGCCGTCACCGAGCTGATCGGACAGGCCACGCCCGGCTACCGGCACGTGGTCGCCACCCGCGATCACCACGTGGATCCGGGCTCCCACTTCGCCCATCCCCCGGAGCGGCCCGACTACCGCACCTCCTGGCCGGTGCACTGCGTGGCCGGCACGGAGGGCGTGGGCTTCCACCCGAACTTCGCCCCCGCCGTCGCCTCCGGCGCGGTCGCCGCCGTCTTCGACAAGGGCGCCTACGAGGCCGCGTACAGCGGCTTCGAGGGGGCCGACGAGAACGGCACGGGGCTCGCGGACTGGCTGCGCGAGCGCGGGGTGACCGAGGTGGACGTGGTCGGCATCGCCACCGACCACTGCGTACGGGCCACGGCCCTGGACGCCGCGAAGGCCGGCTTCGCCACCCGGGTGCTCCTGGACCTCACCGCGGGCGTGGCCGCCGAGACCACCGAGGCGGCCCTGGAGGAGCTGCGGGAGGCCGGCGTACGCCTCACGGGCACCCCGGCCGTACCGGCGCCCTGAGGGGCCTCAGGCGCCCGGCAGCAGGGCCCGTATCGGGTGCCAGAGCTCGTCGGCCAGGTCGGGGGCGCAGCGCCACAGCAGCCCGTCGGGATGGTGGAGCACCGCGGTCACCTCGTCCGGCGTGGGCGGCAGGGCGTTGCCCCGCAGGTAGACGGCGCGCAGTCCGAGGTTGCGCAGCCTGGTCAGGGCGCGGGCCCGGTTCGCGGCGTGCACCAGCATCCTGACCTGGCCGTCCTCCCCGAAGGGCCGGGGCAGGGTCAGGGCGACCACCACGCTGCCGTCGGGCAGCTTGACGAATCCTCCACCTGGCATGTCGTACGTCTCCCCCGTTGGGTGAGGTGTCAATAGCGCACCTCGCCCCCGCATCTAAACGCGATCGGCCGCCGCCCGCTAGAGGGCGACGGCCGATCACGCTTTGACCTGCGGCTTTACCAATTACTTCTTGGAGGGGCCGACCTTCACGGTGATGTACGAGCCATCCTTCGGCTGGTCCACGATCGTGATGCGGGTGTTCGTGTCAGCAACCTTGACACTGCCCGTCGGGTTCTCCGGGTAGAAGTACTTGCCGGTGCGGTCGTCGAAGACGGAGACGCCCTTCTTCGAGGTGATCGCGAGCGGCTTCGAGGCCTTGTGCAGCGTGAACGCGTCGGTGGCGTACTTGCTGAACGGGGCGTCGAACGGCTGGATCTTGTTGCGGAGCAGCGTGCCGTCCGCCCACTTCAGCGGCTTGGCGTGGGCGTCGATCGGGAGGATCAGGCCCTGGCCGGGGTGCGCCGAGGTGTTGTTGTCCTTCTGGGAGGTGTCCCAGAGCCACAGGAGCAGACCGGTCTGGTACGGGTAGTGCTCGACCCAGTCCGGGCGGGAGTCGGCGAAGCCGAAGTTGTACGGGCCGACCTTGAGGGTCTTGTCGTACGAGACGTACTGGCGGTTCTCGGCCAGGTAGTACTGCTTGTACGCCTTGGTGAAGCTCTCACCGATGGCGGAGAAGCCCTTGGCGGTCCAGCCGTTGGCGCCGCTCTCCGCGCCGTCCTTGAACAGGGCGGAGCCGTCGGCCGTCACGGTGATGGCGTCGGCGGTGAAGCCCTTGCCGCCCGCGCCGCCGTCCGTCTGGTAGCGGAAGCGGAGGTCGACCTTCTTGCCCGCGTAGGCGTTCAGCGGGAAGTTGAGCTGCTTCCAGGCGCCGGAGGTGCCGGTCAGCGAGGGGTTGTTCGCGGCGTCGACCGGGATGGCCGTGCCGTCGGCGGTACCCGCGAGGGCGGTCCAGTTGGCGCCGCCGTCGGTGGAGACCTCGGTGTAGAGGTAGTCGTAGCCCGACTCGATGTCCCACCAGCCCTTGAGGGACAGGGCGGCGGAGGACTTGCCGGTCAGGTCCACGGAGCGGGTCAGGGTGTTCTTGAGGTCGTCACCCATGTCGCTCCACCACTGCTTCGAGCCCTCGGAGGGCTTGACGATGGTGGTGGTGACCTTCTTCTTCGGCAGCGAGACGACGAGCGCCTGCTTGTTCTTGGTGTTGTACTCCGACACGCCGAGCTTGTGCGTGGAGTTCGTCGCCGCCTTGGCCTTGCCGTAGTTCAGCCAGCCGAGCTGCAGCTTGTCCCAGGCGGTCATGTCGCCGGGCAGGTCGCCGATGGACTCCTTGCCCTGGCCCAGCCAGGAACCGGCGGACATCAGGGACCAGAAGCCGACCGAGTTCTCGCCCTTGCCGGAGGTGTCGTACAGGTCCGGCAGACCGAGGTCGTGGCCGTACTCGTGCGCGAAGACGCCCAGGCCGCCGTTCTCGGGCTGCATGGTGTAGTCGCCGACCCAGATGCCGGTCTTGCCGATCTGGGTGCCACCGGCCTTGTTCTGCTTCGGGCCGGTCTTGCCCGCGTCGGTGCCGTAGGCGTACCAACGGTGCGCCCAGAGGGCGTTGGGGCCTTCCTTGCCGCCGCCGGCCGACTCGTCCTCGCCCGCGTGGACGATCTGGAAGTGGTCGATGTAGCCGTCGGGCTCGTTGAAGTTGCCGTCGCCGTCGAAGTCGTAACGGTCCCAGGCGTCGTACTTCGCGAGTTCCTTCTTGATCTGCGCGTCGGTCTTGCCGGCCTTCTGCTGGGCCTTGACCCACGCGGTCACGCCGTCGCGGACGGTGTCCCAGACGTTGGCGCAGTTCGAGTCGCCGCAGTAGTTCGAGCCGTAACGGGCCTCGTTGTACGGGACCTTGACCCAGTCGGAGACCGTGCCGTCGACCGAGTAGCGACCCGAGGAGGTCTTCTCGTAGTAGGTCTTGAGCGAGTGGACGCCCTTGCCCTCGCCGAAGTACAGCTTCTGGAAGTAGTCCCGGTTGAAGTCCGAGCGCCAGAGGGTGCTGTTGTCCTTCTTGCGGTCCGGCTTCGGGATCTGGTTCTTCTGCGGGCCGGGCGTGCCGCCGTACTTCACGACGGGGGGCTGCGGGCCCTCGCCGTCCGGGTCGAAGGTCGTGGTGTTGTCGACCTTGTTGCCGAACTCGACCAGGATCGTGAAGATCTTGTCGGTCTTCTCGCGACCCAGCTCGACGTACTTCTTGTCGTCGAGCTTGGCGACCTTGGAGGCCCCGCGCTGCTGCACGGGGATCTTGCCGTCCAGCACCTGCTCCAGAGCGGCCTGACGGGCCTGCTTCTGCTGCTTGCTGAACGGACCCTCGAGGTCGTGGTCGGCCTTGGCCTTGCCCGGGGCGGCCGGGTCCTGCGCGACGATCGTGGCGTCCGCGGCGGGCGCGGCCAGGTCACGGGCGTTGGCGAAGGAATAGGCGGAAGCGGTCGCCGCACACGCGGCCATCGTCACGGTGACGGCGGCGAAACGGACGGCTCGTCTCTTCGACGAGATGTTGCTGCTCACTTGATGTGTTCCCCTCCCGCGGCCGCCTTCAAGGACCGGGAGTCAGGGGTTCCGGGGCAGCGCGCGTCTCAAGTGACGACATTTGACCGGACCGGCGCGCGAAAAGACAGACCTTGACTTGTTCAGCTCAAGTGCACTATGCGGTCAGCTTGTTCTGCATACCGGACAAACGGACTTACCGGGTCCGGTCGGACGGGCGGGGTCCGGTCGGGACGCTCCGGGGCGGCCCGGACGAAGGGCGCGTACTCCCCCCGTCCGCGGGGGCACCGGTGACCCCGTGCGCCCCCCGTGCTCCGGCACCGTGGGTCAGGTCACGCTTACCTGCCGTTCCCCCCGGGCATCCCCCGCCGTAGAGTCTCTTGACGGAGCGACCGAGTTGAGCGACTTCCCGACCGTGTCTCGTCTGTCCTGAGGACGGAGCCCGCCATGCCGCGTCCGACCCCCGCACAGTTCGCCTACGGGTCCGCCACCGTCATCGCGTCGACCTTCGCCATGCTGCTGCTCTCGCAGACGCGCACCGGCCTCGGGGTCGGTGTCATCGCCGCCGCGGCCCTCTGTCTCGGCCTCCTCGTCGCCCTCACGGCGGCCATGCCGAAGAGGACGGTACGCCGGGTCCCCGCGGACCCCACGCCCGCCCCCTCGGAAGGTGACGCCGTCGGCCGGCCCGCCCGACCCAAGGCCGGGCAGGCCGCGCACCGCTAGACCGGCGCGCTGGACGTGACGTGCGGCGGTCGGCGTCCCGCGGGCGGGACGCCGACCGCCGGTTCGTCGTGGCGACCGCCGGTTCGTCGTGCCCGGCTCAGGGAGCCGTGACGACCACCGTCTTGCCCACCTTGTCGTGCAGGCCCTGCCGGTACGGCTTGTCGCTCAGGATCGTGATGATCAGGACGAGCGGCCACAGGCAGGCGCAGCACAGCAGGGTCGGGATCCACAGCACCGCGGCGCGCGACAGCGCTGCGTTGCTCGCGGGCACGCTGCCGTCGTTCAGCATGGCCACGCGCAGGTGCATCAGCCGCTTGCCCACGGTCTGGCCGGTGGACTTGGTCATGTACCAGTCGTAGCCCACGAACGCGAGCACGCCGATGATCGTCCACAGCAGACCGCCGCCGCTGTACGCCTTGGTGAAGACCTCGGTGGCGTCCTCGCCGTTGTCGGTCTCGATGGTGAAGCGGTTGCGGCTGGTGAGCCACTGGAGCACGCCGAGCGGGATGCCGATGAGCAGGGCGTCGATGATCCGGGCCAGCAGGCGCTTGCCGAAGTCGGCGAGCGGGGGCATCCCGGCCAGCGGGTCGGGGGCCCCGTAGCCGCCTCCCCCGTAGGGACCGCCGCCGTACGGGCCACCGGCGCCCGCGCCGCCGGCACCGCCTCCGTAGGGGTCGCCGCCGCCACCGTACGGGGGCGGCGGGGGCGGGTAGCCGTCGCCGCCGGAGCCACCGGGGGGCGGGGGCGGGTAGCCACCACCACCGGAGCCGCCCGGAGGCGGGGGCGGGTAGCCCTCCGCACCGCCCGCACCGGAGGGGCTCCCGTAGGGGGAGCCCGCGCCCGGGGAGCCCGGGGGCGTCTGCGGAGGCGTCGGGTCCTGGGGCCTCTTCAGGAACGGGTCGTCCTCGGGGGGCTGTCCCGGCGGGGGCTGATCGGTGCTCATGGCCGCCAGTCGAACCCGGCCCCCCGCGCCCCGCAACGGGACGGCGGCCGTTAGGGGGAGGCCCCGGCCGCAAACCCGCCCGGCGGGCGAGGGACGGGACGCGGGGACGGAGACGGGGCGGGTTCGGGGTCAGCGGGCGACGAAGGTGCCGGCCGCCTTGTCGTGCCAGCACTGCCGCCAGGGCCGGTCGAACAGGCACCACAGCACGTTCAGCAGACCGACCCCGAGCAGGCCCAGCAGCCCGAACACCAGCCACCGGCCGAGCGCCGCGCCGAAGGAGGGCCGGACCGCGCTCTCCATCCGGACCACCCGGACCCGCAACAGGGCCTTGCCGAGGGTCCGGCCCCACAGCGCCGTGGGCAGCACCTCGTAGAGCAGGCCGAAGAGCAGCAGGGACCCGAGCAGGATCCCGAGGTAGCCGCCGGTGGTGCCGTCGAGCAGCCAGACGGTGACGGTGGTCCCGCTCAGCCGGGCCGCTTCGATCTTGGCGTCGAGGTGGTCGGCGGTCTTCGCCGCGAGGGGCAGGGCGAGTGCGGTGGCGGCGGCCGCGGTGACGACGGTGTCGAGCACGCGGGCCGTCAGCCGGCGGGCGAGCCCGGCCGGGCGGGCGGTGTTGTCCTCGGCGAGCCGCCGGAACAGTTCCTCGGCGGCGGGCCCGGTGGCGGCCACGGTCGTCGGCGTGGACCGACGGCCGGCGGGCCGGGAGGCATCCGGCTTCTCCTGGCGGGCCGCGGGGACGGAGCCGCCGGGAGGAGTAGCGGAGGGAGTGCCTTCCGGTGCGCCGGTTGCCGGGGAAGCGGCCTTCGGGGAAGGGGTCTTCGGGGATGCGGCTTCCGGTGCCGCGACCCGGGTGGGCGCGGGGTCCGGGCGGGCGGGCTCCGGGCGGGCCGACCGGGGAGCGGGCGGGGCGGAGGCGGTCGAGGCGGCGGGCGCGGCCTGTTCGGGTCGGGAGGACGGGGCGCTTGGCGAGGACTCGGCGGGGTCGGCGTGGGCCGGGGACTTCAGCGAGAGGATCCCGGCGGCGGCCGGCGCGGACCGCGGGCGGGCGGCGGGGGCGGGCGCCGGAACCGCGGCGGGGGTCGGAGCGGGCGCCGGGGCGGGCACCGGTGCCGGTGGCTCCCCGCCCCAGGAGACGCGTCGGTCCCGGTCCCCGCCGAAGCCGGACTGGTGCGCCACGTCCGCGGCCCACACGGCCGCCTGGGGTGACTCCGGACCGGGCCCGGTCGCGGCGGGCACCGCGTCGCGGGGCTCCTTCCGGAAGGGATCGGGCAGGTCGTCCCCTTCGCCCGAGCCCTTCCGGAAGGGCTCCCCGAGGCCGTCGTACGCACCCCCGTACGGGTCCCGCCGGTCCTCCCCGTACGGGTCCCGCCAGACCGCGGCCGCCGGTGCGGGCCGGACCTCCTCCGGTCCGGTGCCGCCCTCCTGCCGCACGTCCCCCTCCGGTAGTTCGTCGAAGAAGACGGGCCCGGTCTCCTCCGCGGCCGGGGCGGGGGCGGCGGCCCTGACGGGCGCCGGGGGCGGGGCCGGAACGGGCGCGGGGACGGGAGCGGGGACGGGCGCCGGCTCGGGACTGACGAATCCCGGCGGGGCGGGGCGGCTGGTGCCGGGCACCCAGGACGCTCCGTTCCAGTACCGGACGAAGCCCGGGATCGACGGGTCGGGGTAGAACCCTTCGCGGGGCGCTTGCTCGCCGTCACCAGGAGAGGCCGTCAATGTCCCCAACTCCGCTCGTCCGCTCGTGCCCTCGTGCCCGCTTGTGCAAGGGCGACCTTAGCCAAGAACCGCTGGGGCGCAGGTGGGGTCACGGGATATGGACCGCCTTTGAGCGAAGCGGGTACGGAAGCCGTGCACCCGGCCGGTTCCGGTCAGTTGATCGGTTTTCGGCCAAGCCGCATTTTTCTCCGGAAACCCGCGTCATCGCCGGCGTCCGGCGAGCTCTCTCCGGGTGAAGGACCTGAAAAGGACCCGCGAAGGGTTCCCGCAACACCCGGAGGAACGCCATGTCCCACGCAGTCGTCGAACGCGAGCTGGAACTCAAGCTGGTCCTGTCGCCGGACCGCAGCATCTCCGTCCCCGCCCGCCTGGTCTACCGGGCCTCCGACCCGTACGCGGTGCACGTGGTGTTCCACATCGGCTCCCACTCCCCGGTCAGCTGGACCTTCGCGCGGGAGCTCCTGGTGGAGGGGGTGTTCCGGCCCTGCGGCCACGGGGACGTGCGCGTCTGGCCCACCAAGGTCGACTCGCGCAGCGTGATCTGCATGGCGCTCAGCTCCCCCGACGGCGACGCCCTGCTGGAGGCCCCGTCCGAGTCCGTCTCGGCCTGGCTGGAGCGGACCCTGCGGCTGGTCCCGCCCGGCTCGGAGGCGGAGAACCTCGGCCTGGACGAGGCCCTGGCCGCCCTCCTCGCCCCCACCCCGGCCGACGACCTGTGGCTCCGCGACTCCTGGCCCTCGGACGAGTCCGGGGACTCCGACCGATGACGACGCCCGCCCCACCTCCCCGGCGGCCCCGGCCCCTAGGAACACACCTTCCGGTACGGAGTCCCCTCCGGCACGTACTGCCCCCACTCCTGCGGGGTGAGCTCCCGCCCACCGACGCGCGCGCAGATACCGGCGACGAGCGCCTCGGGGTCGGTGTCGAGGGACCGGAAGGGCTCGGTGGGGCTGAGGATCCGGAGCACCTGACCGTCGAAGGCGAGTCCACCGATCATGCCGGTGCCCGGGTCGAGCGCGTCACCGAGCGCCAGGCCGGATTCGAGGTCCCAGAACTGCACCTTGTCCGCGCCCACGAGCGCGGCGGCGAGCCGGCCGTCGGCGGAGAAGGCCATGTCGGAGAGCTGCGCGCCGTACCCGTCGGTCGCGACGCTCGTCGCCTTGCTGGGCAGTGCCACCCCCCGCCGGGTGACCGCACCGTCCCACAGTTGCAGCCAGCCGTTGCGCTGGGCCACCGCGAGGGTTCCGGCGTCCGGGGAGAAGACGACGTCGGAGGCGGGGTTCGGCCCGAAGGCGTGCTTGCGCACTCGGCCCGTGGCCAGGTCGACGAGCTCGCCGCGCGAGGTGACGAGACGGTCGGCCTCCCGATCGAAGGCCAGGTTTCCCGGCTCGCTTTCGAACGTCACCACTTGCCTGCCGGAGGGAACGTCCCACACGTACACGTGTCCGGGACGGTCGTTGAAGGTCCCGTTCCCCTGCTCCTCAAGCTGGCTGTAGAACGCGAGGCGTCGCCCGTCCGGGGCCAGGGCGAGGTAATCGGCGTAGTAGACGTCGGCCCGCTTCCGCAGCACCTCCTTGCGCCGAGCCACGTCCCAGACCACCATGTCGCCCTGGTCGTTGAAGGCCAGGAGCTTCCCGTCATCGGAGAGGTCGGACGTGGTCCAGCCCTTCGACTGGCCGGGTTCCCGTTCCGGCACCGGGCTGCCGAGCAACCGACCGCTTCGCAGGTCGAGGAGCTGCTGCCCCACCCCGAGGGGCCGCACCATGCCGATCCGGCCGTCACCCGACACGTCCACGGACTGGATGGAACCACTGGGCAGTCGAGCCGCCGTCTCAGGGGTCTCGACGAGGTCGATCTTCTCGACCGTGCGCGTTTCGGAGCGGTGGAAGACCAGTTGGTGCGCCGCGTCGTCGATCGCCAAAGCGATCCGCGCTTC
Organism: Streptomyces sp. NPDC097619; assembly: GCF_040302735.1. Taxonomy (NCBI): domain Bacteria; kingdom Bacillati; phylum Actinomycetota; class Actinomycetes; order Kitasatosporales; family Streptomycetaceae; genus Streptomyces; species Streptomyces sp. NPDC097619. The sequence continues at coordinate 16,948 of NZ_JBEOSD010000133.1, forward strand.
GTTCGGCTTGACCCGACTCGTACGGACCCGGTACGCGGGGAGTTCCACGAGGGCACGGTCCGTGGCGGCCATCCGGATCAGCCCGGACTCCGTCTCGTACCAGAAGAGGTACTTCCCCCCACTGCTGAACTGCGCGTCATCGGAACCGCTCTCCACGCGCCCGCGGTCGGAGCCGTCCGCGGTGCGCCAGACCCGGTGGCCTTCGAACATCTGGGCCGCGAGGAAGCGGCCGTCGGGACTGAACACCAACCGCTGGCAGGCGGTGGCTCCCCCGTCGGCTTCGTCGAGGGCCACGGGATCGAGTCGGCCGCCCTTCACTTTCCAGAGCCTGACTCCGCTGCCGCCGTCGCACGTGGCGAGCTGCGCGCCGTCCGGTGAGACCGTCGCCCTCTCCGGACCCGCGCTGACCTCGCTGCCGTCCGAGGCCCGCGTCAGGGTGTAACCCGACGCGATGAGGGGACGCTTCAACACCAGCCCGCCGCTGGTCAGCTCGACCACCTGCTCGTTCCTGTCGAGGGCGATCTCCCGCCCGACGGGCTTCAGCGTGGCCGCCTCGAACACCCGGTAGCCGTTCTCGCCCTGCCCCAGCAGCAGTCGCCCGTCGGGGCTGAACGGGCCGAACGCCACGTCCTTCAGGTCCGCCCGGCCCTTCGTCGTGGCAGTCACGCGCCCCGCCTTGAGGTCCCAGATCTGGGTGTCGGCTCCCACCAGTGCGGCGAGGTACCGGCCGTCGGCCGAGAGGACGCGCCGGGTCAGCCGGTCCGTCGCCGCCTCCGCCGGAAGTTCGACCACGTCCGCCTCGCGTTGGACGCGGCCGCCCAGGAGGGCCGCGCGGGAGTCCTCCGTGTGGGCGATGCGCCAGGCGGCCACGCCCAGGAGCATCGCTGCCTTCGGGTCGGCGGCACGGAGGCTGGCGGCCGCCTGGGCCGTGGTGCGGGCCGCGGCGCGGGCCTGTTCGCGGGCGGCGGCCCGGGACTGCTGCCAGGCCAGCCCGCCCGCCAAGAGGGCCACGACCAGCAGCACCCCGAGCCCGCCAAGGAGTTGGCGGCGGCGCCGCACGGTGCGACCGGCGGTCACGCGGCCCGCTTCGAGGAAGGCCGCTTCGAGGGGGTTGGGGCGGACGTGCCGACCGGCCGCGGCGGACCAGTCCAGGGCCTCCCGCAGGGCGGTGCCCTGGACCAGGTCCTCGGGGCGGCTGCCGTGCTGCTGCCAGGCGCGGGCGCTCTGGCCGAGGCGGTGCCGCAGGGCGAGGGCCGCGCGGTCGGCCTCGGTCCAGGCACGCAGCCGGGTCCAGGCCCGGATCAGGGCGGCGCTGACGGGGCGGACCGCGTGGTCCTCCCCGACCAACAGGGCCCCGGCGGCGCGCAGGGCGGTGACGGCGGCGTGCCCGTCGGCGGCCTCGGTCTCGCCGCGGCCGGCGAACAGTTCCTCGTAGGAGGCGGTGCGGACGGAGTCCTGGCTGCCGTCGGGGTCCTCGCCGGGGACGACCAGCCGGAGCAGGATCTCGTGGGCGGCCTGTTGGGCGCCGAAGGGCAGCCCGGCGTAGGCGCGTTCGGCGCGTTCGCCGAGACCGGGCCGGTCGGCCTCGGGGCGCGGGTCGGCGGAGCGGCGGGCACCGGCTTCCAGGAGGGCGCGGCGGGGGTCGGCCGCGGCGGGGGTCTCCCCGACGAGTCCGAGGAGGAGTTCGGTGGCGGTGGGTCGGAGGCCCGGCTCCTTGGCGAGGGCCGCGGCGACGAGGGGCCGCAGGGGAGCGGGCAGCGCGGACAGGTCGGGGTCGACGGCGGCGGTGCGGTGCGCGACCTGCCCGATGTTGTCCCCCCGGAAGGGCTCCTCGCCGGAGGCCGCGTACAGCACGAGGGCGCCCCAGGCGAAGACGTCCGCCGCGGGGGTGGCCCGGCCGCCCGCGAGGACCTCGGGGGCCATGTAGCCGAAGGTGCCCATGATGGCGCCGGTGGCGGTCAGGGACATGTCGGAGGCGCGGGCGATGCCGAAGTCGATGACGCGGGGGCCGTCCGGGCCGAGGAGGACGTTGCCGGGCTTGAGGTCGCGGTGGACGACCTTGGCCTGGTGGATGGCGGCCAGGGCCGTGGCGACCCCGGCGGCGAGCCGGGTGGTGGCCTCGGCGTCGAAGGTGCCGTGGGCGCGCACGGCGGCCCCGAGGGTGGGGCCGGGGATGTACTCGCTGACGATGAACGGGGCTTCGGCGGCGACGGCCGCGTCCAGGATCCGGGCCGTGCAGAAGGGGGCGACGAGCCGGGCGGCCTCGACCTCCTTGGCGAAGCGGTCGCGGACGAACTGCTGGGCGTCGCGGTGCAGGGCCTTGACGGCGACGCGGGCGCCCTGTTCGTCGTACGCCTCGTAGACCACGCCCTGGCTGCCCGCGCCGAGGCGGGCGGCGAGCCAGTAGCCGCCCAGCCGTTCCGGGTCGTCCGGGTGCAGCATCGTGTCCATGGCTCGCGGTCCCCCTCCGCCGGGTGCGCGCGGGTGCGCGCACGTGTGGTGCCGGAGGGGAGAGTAGACGACGCGTCAGAAAGGTTCCCGGGCGCGGGGGGCGAATTCCCCCGCCGGGGCGGACCCGGAGCCGGACCCGGCGGGTCAGAACAGCTTGCCGGGGTTGAGGATGCCCAGGGGGTCGAAGGCGGCCTTCACGGCGCGCTGGGCCTCCAGCCCGACGGGTCCGAGCTCCCGGGCGAGCCATTCCTTCTTGAGGACGCCGACGCCGTGTTCGCCGGTGATGGTGCCGCCGAGGGCGAGGCCGAGGGCCATGATCTCGTCGAAGGAGGCCCGGGCGCGGGCCGTCTCTTCGGGGTCGGCGGGGTCGAAGCAGACCACGGGGTGGGTGTTGCCGTCGCCGGCGTGGGCGCAGACGCCGACGGTGAGGCCGTGGCGTTCGGCGATGGCCGTGGTGCCGTCGAGCATGTCGCCGAGCCGGGAGCGGGGCACGCACACGTCGTCGATCATCGTGGCGGGGCGCAGGGTTTCGAGGGCGGTGAGGGCCATCCGGCGTGCCTGGAGGAGGAGTTCGGATTCGGCGGGATCCTCGGCGGGGACCACGCGGGTGGCTCCGGCCGCGGTGCACAGCTCGCCGACGGCGGCCAGCCCGGCGGGGGCGTCGGGGGTGTCGAAGGCGGCGAGGAGCAGGGCCTCGGTGGTCTCGGGCAGGCCCATCTTCCCGAGGCGGTTCACGGCGCGGACGGTCGTGCGGTCCATGAGTTCGAGGAGGGAGGGGGTGTGCCCGGCCTCCATGACGGCGCAGACGGCGGCGCAGGCCGCGGCCGCGGAGGGGAACTCGGCGGCGAGGGCCAGTTGCGGGGCCGGGGCGGGCCGGAGGGCGAGCACGGCGCCGACGACCACGCCGAGGGTGCCCTCGGAGCTGACGAAGAGCCGGGTGAGGTCGTACCCGGCGACGCCCTTGGCGGTGCGGCGGCCGGTGCGCAGCAGGCGGCCGTCGGCGAGGACGACGTCGAGGCCGAGGACGTACTCGGCGGTGACCCCGTACTTCACGCAGCACAGGCCGCCGGAGGCGGTGCCGATGTTGCCGCCGATGGTGCACTGCTCCCAGCTGGAGGGGTCGGGCGGGTAGGCCAGGCCGTGGGCGGCGACGGCACGGGAGAGGGCGGCGTTGACCACGCCGGGTTCGACGACGGCGATCCGGTCGACGGGGCTGATCTCCAGGATGCGGTCCATGCGGACCAGGGAGAGGACGATGCAGCCGTCGACGGCGTTGGCGGCGCCGGACAGCCCGGTGCGGGCGCCCTGGGGGACGACGGGGACGCGGTGGGCGGTCGCGGTCCGCAGGACGTGCCGCACCTCCTCGACGGTGCGCGGCAGGACCACGACGGCGGGGGTGCCGGCCTCGCAGAAGCTCGCCATGTCCCCCGCGTAGGAGGCGGTGACCTGCGGGTCGGTGAGCACGGCGGCCGCGGGGAGCCCGGTCCGCAGGTCCCGCAGCAGCCCGCCGTTCCCCCCGGACCCCCGGCCCGGATCGGGCCCGACGGCCGGGGCGTCCTGGGGTTCCGCTGACTCCGTGAGGTCCATGCGTCCAGCCTGGCACCTGGGTCCATCGGTGTGAACCCGGCGGGGATCGGTACCGGCCGTCCGCGCTGACTCTTCATATTGACGCACAGTGAGCGCATGCACATGGAGTCGGAGTCGGAGGCGCAGCAGCCGCCCGTCACGTTCGGCGCGCGGCGCACGGCGGTGACCGCCGCCGTGGCCGTGGTCCTGATCGCGGGGGCGCTGGTCATCCGGCCCGCCGCGCCGCATGCGGACGATCCCCGTCCGCCCCGGCCCGAGGAACGGGCGATGGCGTCGGTGGGGATGGGGGCCCCGGCGGCGGCGGTGGACGTGGACGCGTTGGTCGCGGACCGGAGCCGGTGGGTGCGGACGCATCCGACGGACGAGGCCGCCTGGTCGGTGCTCGGGACGGCCTATCTGGAGCAGGCCCGGCGGACGGGTGACGCGGCGCTGTACCCGAAGGCGGAGCAGGCGTTGAAGCGGTCGCTGGAGGTGCGGCCCGCGGAGCGGGGGAACCTGGAGGCGATGGTGGGCATGGGCGCGCTGGCCAACGCGCGCGGTGACCACGTGACGGCCCGGAAGTGGGGGGAGCTGGTCCGGGCCCAGGCGCCGAAGCAGTGGACGGCGTACCCGGTGCTGGTGGACGCGTACGCGGGGCTGGGGGCGTACAAGCCGGCCGAGGCGGCGATGGAGAAGCTGGTCGCGTTGCGCGGGGGGCTGCCCGGTTTCCTGCGGTCCTCGCAGGTGTACCGGGACAAGGGCTGGCGGGAGGACGCGGCCTCGGCGCTGGTGCAGGCGGCGGGGGTGGCGAAGACGCCGTCGGAGAAGGCGTACGTCCTGTTCCGGACGGGCGAGCTGGCCTGGGAGCGGGGGGAGCCGGCGGAGGCGCTGCGGGCGTTCGAGGCGGCGCTGCGGACGGATCCTTCGCAGGGGCGGGCGTTGGGCGGGCGGGCGCGGGCGCTGGCGGCGTTGGACCGGTCGGGTGAGGCCGTGCGGGACTACCGGGCGGTGTTGGAGGAGGTGCCGCTGCCGCAGTACGCGCTGGAGCTGGGCGAGCTGTTGGAGTCGCTGGGTCGGGAGGACGAGGCGCGGGAGGCGTACGGGCTGCTGACGGCGCTGGTGTCGCGGGCGGCGCAGTACGGGGTGCGGGAGGACCTGGCGCTGTCGCGGTACGAGGCGGACCACGCGGATCCGTTGGCGGCGGTGCGCCGGTTGCGGGCGGAGTGGATCCGGCACAAGAACGTGCAGGTGGCGGACGCGTTGGGGTGGGCGCTGTTCCGGTCGGGGGATCCGGTGGAGGCGTTGTGGTACGCGAAGAAGGCCACGGATCCGGGGCTGCGGGACGCCGGGTTCGCCTATCACCGGGCGGTGGTGGAGCGGGACCTCGGTGATGTGGAGTCGGCGCGCCGGCACCTCCAGGAGGCGCTGCGGACGAATCCGAAGTTCTCGCCGCTGGGGGCGCCGAAGGTGAAGAAGGCGCTGGCGGAGTTGGAGGAGCAGGCCGCGGGCGGGCCGGAGAACGTGCTGCCGGACGAGCCGTGGGTGGCTCCGGAGATGCCGAAGCCGAAGCCCGCCGCGCAGCCGGAGAAGGGGCAGGAGCAGGCGGAGCCGGAGAAGCAGCAGGAGCCGGAGAAGCAACAGGGGCAGGGGCAGGAGTCGCAGCCGGCGGCGAAGCCGGGCGCGGCGGGGGCCGGGTCGGCGGCGGAGCGGGAGCCCGTACCTGCGCCGCCCGCGCCACCCGCGCCC
>NZ_JBEOSD010000134.1:0-22635 GCF_040302735.1 Streptomyces sp. NPDC097619
GGCCCCCGCGGGTGTGCGGGGGCCCTTCGCGCGTGCTGCGGGTGCGTCCTACTGCATGAACTTCTTGAACTCGTCGGGGAGGTCGAAGTCCTTGCCGGGCTGGGCGCCGGGGAGGCCGAAGGCGCCGCCGGCGGGCAGCTCGGGGGTGGCCGGGCCCTGCTCGCGGCGGGCGGCGGCGGCGGCCTCGTCGGCCTTGCGCTTCATCGGGTTGCCGCTCTTGCGCTTGCCCTTGGCCTGCTTGACCTGCTTCTTCTGGCGGCCGGCGCCGCCACCCATGCCCGGCATCCCCGGCATGCCGGGCATCCCGCCGCCCTGGGCCATGCGGGACATCATCTTGCGGGCCTCGAAGAAGCGCTCGACCAGGTTCTTGACGGCGCTGACCTCGACGCCGGAGCCCTTGGCGATGCGGGCGCGACGGGAGCCGTTGATGATCGTCGGGTCCTGGCGCTCGGCCGGGGTCATCGACTTGATGATGGCGGCGGTCCGGTCCACGTCCCGCTCGTCGATGTTGTTGATCTGGTCCTTGATCTGCCCCATGCCGGGCAGCATGCCGAGCAGCTTGGAGATGGAGCCCATCTTGCGGACCTGCTCCATCTGGGCCAGGAAGTCGTCGAGCGTGAACTCCTTGGGGCCCTTGGCGAGCTTGGCCGCCATCTTCTCGGCCTCGGCCTGCGAGAAGGTCTTCTCGGCCTGCTCGATCAGGGTGAGCATGTCGCCCATGTCGAGGATCCGGCCCGCCATGCGGTCCGGGTGGAAGGCGTCGAACTCGTCGAGCTTCTCGCCGTTCGAGGCGAACATGATCTGCTTGCCGGTGACGTGCGCGATGGAGAGCGCGGCACCACCGCGGGCGTCGCCGTCGAGCTTGGAGAGGACCACGCCGTCGAAGCCGACGCCGTCCCGGAAGGCCTCGGCGGTGTTGACCGCGTCCTGACCGATCATGGCGTCGACGACGAAGAGGATCTCGTCGGGGCTGACGGCGTCGCGGATGTCGGCGGCCTGCTGCATCAGCTCGGCGTCGATGCCGAGGCGACCGGCGGTGTCGACCACGACCACGTCGTACTGCTTGGTGCGGGCGTACTCGATGGAGTCCTTGGCGACCTGGACCGGGTCACCGACGCCGTTGCCCGGCTGCGGGGCGTAGACGGCCACGCCGGCGCGCTCGGCGACCACGCTGAGCTGGTTGACGGCGTTGGGGCGCTGGAGGTCACAGGCCACCAGCAGCGGGCTGTGGCCCTGGCCCTTGAGCCAGAGGCCGAGCTTTCCGGCGAGGGTGGTCTTACCGGCACCCTGGAGGCCCGCGAGCATGATCACGGTGGGGGCGGTCTTGGCGAACCGCAGCCGGCGGGTCTCGCCGCCGAGGATCCCGACGAGCTCCTCGTTGACGATCTTGAGGACCTGCTGCGCCGGGTTGAGCGCCTTGGAGACCTCGGCCCCGCGGGCCCGCTCCTTGACGTTGGCGATGAAGGACCGGACGACGGGGAGCGCGACATCGGCTTCGAGCAGCGCGATACGGATTTCCCGGGCCGCCGCGTCGATGTCGGCCTCGCTCAGGCGGCCCTTGCCGCGAAGGCTCTTGAAAGTCGCGCTGAGGCGGTCGGAAAGCGTATCGAACACGGTGGTCGCGATTCCTCGGTTCGGGGACGGGTGGTCGCCCACCAGGGTATCCGGCCCCGGACGCGATCCGGCCTCGCCCACCGGATCCGATGGCGCGGGCTCGCCGACGGACCGCCCGGTCCGGGCCGGACGCGGCCGGGACCGGGGGTCCGGAGGGTCAGGACAGGGCCTCGCGGACGGTCTCGGCGAGGGCCGTCGCCTCGGCCGGTTCCAGGGGTTTCCCCTCGGGCGTGGTGACGTAGAGGGTGTCCACGGCGTTGGCGCCGAGGGTGGAGACGTGGGCGCTGCGGACCCGTACCCCACCGGTCTCCAGGGCCCGGCCGATCCGGTGGAGGAGACCCACGGCGTCGGGGGCGCGCACCTCCAGGACGGTGGCCAGGGCGGAGACCTCCGGGACCACCGCCACCCGGGGCGGCGGGGGCACGGTGCCGCGCCGCCGCGGATAGGCGGCCTCGCGGTCGGCGAGCCGGGCGGGCACGTCGAGGCTGCCGTCCAGGGCCCGGACCAGGTCGGCGCGGAGCCGGGCGGCCTGCGGCAGCGAGCCGTACTCGGCCGCGACCCGCCAGCGCATCACCAGCACCTCGCCGAGCCGGTCGGGAAGCTCCAGGGAGCGCAGGTCGGCGGCGCGGACGGTGAGCCGGTGCAGGGCGAGGACGCCGGCGGCGGCGGGCAGCACCCCGGGCTGGTCGGGCACCGCGAGGGTGAGCTCCACCCCCACGGTGTCGGTGCCCTCTCCCGAGACGGCCTCCCCGGCGTCGGCGGCCGCCGCGGCCCGCGGATCCGGCTCGGTGCGGGCGCGAAGGGCGAGCACGGGCTCGCCGGTGCGCAGCGCCTCCACGGCCAGCCGCTCCTGTTCGGCCGTGGGCGCGGCCCCGTGTCCGGCCGGGTCGGCGGGGGGTCGACCGCCGAGCACGGCCGCGGTGCGGCGGACCAGGTCGGCGACGAGCGAGCCCCGCCAGGCGCTCCAGGCGGCGGGGCCGGTGGCGAGGGCATCGGCCTCGGTGAGGGCGTGGAGGAGTTCAAGGGTGTCGGTGGAGCCGACCGCCTCGGCCACCGTGCCGACGGTGGCGGGGTCGTCGAGGTCGCGGCGGGTGGCGGTCTCGATGAGGAGGAGGTGGTGGCGGACCAGGGTGCCCAGGACGGCGGTGTCGGCGGGGCCGAACCCGACCCGGGCGGCCGCTTCGACGGCGAGGGGTTCCCCGGCCTCGGAGTGGTCCCCGGGCAGGCCCTTGCCGATGTCGTGGAGGAGGGCCGCCATGAGGAGGAGGTCGGGGCGGCCGACGCGGCGGGTGAGGGCGGAGGCCCGGACCGCGGTCTCGACGAGGTGGCGGTCCACGGTCCAGGTGTGGACGGGGTTGCGCTGCGGCCGGCAGCGGACCCGCTCCCAGACCGGCAGGATCCGGCTGATCAGACCTTCCGCCTCCAGCGCCTCCCAGACCGGTACGGCCGGTTCGCCGGCGCCCAGCAGCGTCAGGAGCTGTTCCCGAGCCTCGGCGGGCCAGGGCACGGGCAGCGGTGCGGCCTGTGCGGCGCGGCGGACGGCGTGCGGGGAGACGGGGAGTCCGGCCTGGGCCGCGGCGGCGGCGAGGCGGAGCGGGAGGACGGGGTCGCGTTCGGGGCGCGCGGCCAGGGCGAGGACGGCCTCCCCGTCCTGCTCGACGACGCCCTCGGCGAGCGGGGCGCGTTCCGGGGTGGCGGCGCGGTGGCCGAGGAGGCCGCGCAGGCGGGGGCGGGCGGAGCGGGCCCGGAGCACCCGGCCGACCTCGCGCCAGGTGGTGTCCCCGGCGTAGGAGACGACGCCCGCGGCCTCGTAGACGGAGCGGAGCAGGGTGTCGGCGTCGGGCAGGCCGAGTCCGGCGGCGACCTGGTCCTGGTCCTGGAGGGAGAGGCGGTCCACGGCGCGGCCGGTGGCGAGGTGGAGGGCGTCGCGGGTGTCGAGGAGGGTGCGGTGGGCGCGGGCCAGGCCCTCGCGGGGGGCGTCGGCGATCCAGGAGGCGGCGACGGCCCGCAGGGCGGTGATGTCGCGGAGGCCGCCGCGGGCCTCCTTGAGGTCGGGTTCGAGGAGGAAGCGGAGCTCTCCGGCGCGCTCGGCGCGTTCGCGGCCGAGGGCGAGCAGTTCGGGGAGGCGGCGGGGGGCCTGGTTGCGCCAGTCGGCGAGGACGGCGGTGCGCAGGGCCGCGACGAGGCCGAGGTCGCCGGCGAGGGCCCGGGCGTCGAGGAGGCCGAGGTGGGCCTTGAGGTCCTCGGCGGCGGTCCGGCGGGCCTGGGCGGGGGTGCGGACGGAGTGGTCGAGGGCGAGGCCGAGGTCCCAGACGGGGTACCAGAGGCGGTCGGCGAGGGCGGCGAGGGCGGCCGGGTCGGCCTTGCCGTCGTGGAGGAGGAGCAGGTCGAGATCGCTGCGGGGGGAGAGTTCGGCGCGGCCGTAGCCGCCGACGGCGACGAGGGCGGCGCCGCGGACGCCGGTCTCGGCGGTGGCGGTGCCGAAGAGGGCTGCCAGCCAGTCGTCGGTGAGGGCGGCCAGGCCGGAACGCCGGGCGGGCCCGAACTGCGGCTCCTGTCTGAGGAGCCGCAGCCGGGCCGCGGCGTAGCCGCTGGGTCCGGGGTCGTCATGTCCGGTCGTGGTCGGTTCGACGCTCGTCACCCAGTGCTCCCGTGGTGTGCGGTGGGGGTCGGTCCGGTGCCCTCGGGCCGTGCCGTTCGGCACGGCCCCGTTCCGTGTCAGAGGGCGTCGGCGCCGCGTTCTCCGGTGCGGACCCTGACGACGGAGTCGACGGGGAGGCTCCACACCTTGCCGTCGCCGATCTTTCCGGTGCGGGCGGCGCTGACCAGGACGTTCATGAGTTCCTCGGCGTCGGTGTCGTCGACGAGGACCTCGATGCGGATCTTGGGGACGAGGTCGACGGTGTACTCGGCGCCGCGGTAGACCTCGGTGTGCCCGCGCTGCCGGCCGTAGCCGCTGGCCTCGGTGACGGTGAGGCCCTGGACTCCGAAGGCGTGGAGGGCTTCCTTGATCTCGTCGAGCCGGTGTGGCTTGACGACGGCGGTGATGAGCTTCATGCGTCCACCTTCTTGGTCGGCGTGGCGGCGGGGGCGGGCAGGGTGGTCCCGCGGGGTGCGGCTCCGCCGCCCGCGCCGCTGAAGTCGTAGGCGGTCTCGGCGTGCTCGACCTGGTCGATGCCGGAGACCTCCTCGTCCTCGGTGACCCGCATGCCGATCGTCCGGTCCAGGAGGAAGGCGAGCACCGCGGACGCGACCAGAGAGTAGGCCAGGACGGCGAAGACGCCCACGGCCTGCTTGCCGAGCTGTTCCAGGCCGCCGCCGTAGAAGAGTCCGGCGGCCTCGGACTGGACGCCGCCGGTGGCGAAGAAGCCGACGAGGAGGGAGCCGGCGATGCCGCCGACGAGGTGGACGCCGACCACGTCGAGGGAGTCGTCGTAGCCGAACTTGTACTTGAGGCCGACCGCCATGGCGCAGAGCAGACCGGCGATCGCGCCGATGGCGATGGCGCCGAGCGGGGAGCAGGAGCCGCCGGAGGGGGTGATGGCGACGAGTCCGGCGACGGCGCCGGAGGCGGCGCCGAGGGTGGTGAAGGCGCCGTGGCGGATCTTCTCGTAGGCGAGCCAGGCCAGCATGGCGGCGGCGGTGGCGACCTGGGTGTTGAGGAACATGACGGCGCCGACGCCGTCGTCGTTGCCGAGCCAGGAGCCGGCGTTGAAGCCGAACCAGCCGAACCAGAGGAGGCCCGCGCCGAGCATGACCAGCGGGAGGCTGTGCGGGCGCATGGGGTCCTTCTTGAAGCCGACCCGCTTGCCGATGACGAGGATGACGCCGAGGGCGGCGGCGCCCGCGTTGATGTGGACGGCGGTGCCGCCCGCGAAGTCGATGACGCCCATCTCGAAGAGCCAGCCGCCGGCGCCCCAGACCCAGTGGGCCACGGGGAAGTAGACGACGGTGACCCAGAGGGCGGTGAAGAGGGCCCAGGCGCTGAACTTCACGCGGTCGGCGAGGGCGCCGCTGATGAGGGCGGGGGTGATGACGGCGAACATCAGCTGGAAGACGGCGAAGACGTACACCGGGATGGTGTAGCCGTCCCAGAGTTCGGTGAGGCCGATGCCGCTGAGCCCGACGTATTCGGAGGACCAGCCGATGAGGGAGGCCGAGTCGGTGCCGAAGGCCAGGCTGAACCCGTAGAGCACCCAGAGGACCGTGACGATCCCGAGGCTGATGAAGCTCATCATGAGCATGTTGAGGCTGCTCTTGACCCGGACCATGCCCCCGTAGAAGAAGGCGAGGCCCGGGGTCATCAGCATGACCAGGGCGGAGCAGATGAGCATGAACCCGGTGTTGGCGGCAGACAGCTCGGGGGCGTCTGCTGCCAGGGTCGTGATGGCTGGGGCCATCGGCGTCTCCTCGTCGTCGGTACGAGCGCTGTGCGGGCGATCGTGGGAAACCTGAGCGGCGCAAGGCTTCCGGCCTGGGTGGCCGGTTATGGGCCCTGAGATTCGCGTAGGCCGGTTTCCGGTGGTGCCGCACGGTGTTTCGCGGGGGTGACGAAGAGGTCCGACGTGTTACGCGCCCATGAACGGGTGCATGGGCGCGCGGGAGGGGCCGGGGCGGGGGCCGGGGGTGTCGGGGCGGTGCCCCGGGGCCCCCGGCGGGGGTCAGCCGGCCGCGGCCGATTCGGGGAGCTGGGAGACGATCTTGTCGGTGAGCCGGACGACCTCGGCCACGTCCCCGTACTCGCGGACGGCGGTGTCGACGGTCTTGCGGATCCGGGTGTTGACCCGTTCGGAGCGGATGCTCCTGGCCACGGTGATGGCCTGGTCGGCGAGGACGGCGGCCTGTTCCGGTTCGCGCTGGAGGAGGTGGACGGTGGCCAGGCCGATGAGGTTGAGGGCGTAGGAGCGCTGGTGCTCGGCGTCCTTCTCGAAGAGGGTGACGGCCCGGCGCATGACGGGTTCGGCGAGGGAGGCGTAGGTGGGGCTGCGGCCGGCCACGTAGGCGAGGTCCCGGAAGGAGTGGGAGTTCTCGCCGTTGAGCTCGGCCTCGGAGAAGAAGCGGATCCAGTCGGGCTCGGGCTCGGCGCCGAAGGCGAGGTCGGCGAAGGTGTCCTCGGCCATCCGGGCGGCGCGGCGGCAGCGGCTGGGCTGACCCATGTTGGCGTAGGCGCGGGCCTCCATCGCATACAGCATGGCCTGGGTCCGGGGCCCGGCGCAGTCCCGGCTGCCGTACTGGGCCAGGTGGATGAGCTCCAGGGCGTCGTCGGGCCGGCTCAGGTGGATCATCTGTCGGCTCATGCTGGAGAGGATGTACGAGCCCAGGGGCTTGTCCCCGGCCTCCTTGGCGGCGTGCAGGCCGAGCACGAAGTACTTCTGGGCGGTGGGGTGGAGGCCGATGTCGTAGCTCATCCAACCGGCCAGTTCGGCCAGTTCGGCGGCGACCTTGAAGAGGCGTTTCGAGGTGGCGGCCGGGTGCGGTTCCTGGAGGAGGTCGGTGACCTCGTGGAGCTGACCCACCACGGCCTTTCGGCGCAGCCCGCCGCCGCACTGGGCGTCCCACTGGCGGAACATGACCGTGGTGGCTTCGAGGAGGTCGAGTTCGGGGCCGGAGAGCTGCGAGCGGCGGCCGACGGGCCCGGTGGGCTCCGTGGCCGGGTCGGCGGGCGGGACGGGCGCGAGCCAGCGCTGCATGGGCTCGATGAGGGCGGGGCCGGCGGAGAGGGCGAGGGAGGTGCCGAGGAAGCCCCGGCGGGCCAGCATCAGGTCGCTGCGGGAGAACTCGCTGAGGAGGGCGACGGTCTGGGGGCCGGCCCAGGGCAGGTCCACCCCGGAGACGGACGGGGACTGGTGGGCGGTGCGCAGCCCGAGGTCCTCGACGGCGACGACGGCCCCGAAGCGTTCGGAGAAGAGCTCGGAGAGGATCCGCGGGATCGGTTCGCGGGGCTGTTCCCCGTCGAGCCAGCGCCGGACCCGTGAGGTGTCGGTGCTGATGTGGTGCGCGCCGAGCTGTCGGGCGCGGCGGTTGACCTGGCGGGCGAGCTCGCCCTTGGACCACCCGCTGCGGACGAACCACGAGGTCAGTTGCTCGTTGGGGCGCTTCTCGGCGACCGGACCGCCTGCGCCGCCTGCGCCGTTCCCGCTCACTGGAATGCCCCCATCCGCTCCGCCTCGGAACACCCGCCGCCACAGCGGGCACCGGCACGACACCTTGCCTCCGGCATACCCAAGGATGCGCCCTCCGCCGGGTCCCGTGCACCGAAAGTAATCCTACGATCACCCCTCCGGGGAGGTCGATTCCTGAATCGCCACCATTCGCCACCCCTTTGAATGAACTCGCCACCGGCCGCGTCCGATTCACTTGACACAGCACCACGAGCAATTGGCGGAGCGGAGTGCGCCGGGGCGCGCGCGGCGATGGAGTGCGCCGGGCGGAGCGGGTCCTGCCCGCGGCCCCGGAGGGCATCGGCTCGTAACCACCGGCGAGTTCGACCCGTTGGAGGGGGCATGGGCTTCACGATCGGCAGTAGCCGGGGGACCAAGGAGGTCCGGTCCGGCTCTCGGCGCCGCGGCCGGATGTCGGAGTGCACGGCGGTGGCGGAGTACACCGGACTGTGGGGCTGGGACGCCGTCCCGGGGGCGCGTGCCGCCGCCGGTACGCGCCGGTGCTCCTGCGGGGAGGCGCGGTGCCCGGCCCCCGGCTCCCATCCGCTGGAGTTCGCGGCGGTGGTGCCCGCCGGGGCCACGCTGGACGAGGTCACGGATGCCTGGGGCGAGTACCCGGGGGCCGCGGTGATGCTTCCGGCGGGACGTTCCTTCGACGTGATCGAGGTGGCCGCGGAGGTGGGCCGGCGGGCGCTGGTCCGGCTGGAGCGGATGGGACTGCCGCTGGGACCGGTGACCGTCACGCCGGACGGCCGGGCGCAGTTCTTCGTGGCCCCCGGGGCCGCAGCCGAGCTGCCGCAGCTGCTGTACCGGATGGGTTGGGACGACGCGGACCTGGACCTGCGGGCGCTGGGCGCCGGCTCGTTCGTGACGGCTCCGCCCTCCGACCGCGGGGGCCTGGGGCCGGTCCACTGGCTGCGTCCCCCGTCGCTGGACACGGCGGGCGCGCCCCCGCAGGCCCGGCTGCTGCTGGGCACGCTCGCGTACGTGTGCCATCGCTTCGGCCTCCAGGAGGCGTAGCGCGCCTGGTGCCGTGTCGGGGGCGGGAGCGGACGCGGGCGGGGCGAAGATACGACGGAGGGGCCGGACGACGTGGATCGTCCGGCCCCTCCCGTGTGGGTGCCGCGTACGGGACCGCCGTACGCGGGTGCGGGTGTCAGTCCCCGATCAGGGCGTCGACGAACGCCTCCGGCTCGAAGGGGGCGAGGTCGTCGGGGCCCTCGCCGAGGCCGACGAGCTTGACGGGGACGCCGAGCTCGCGCTGGACGGCGATGACGATGCCGCCCTTGGCGGTGCCGTCGAGCTTGGTCAGCACGATGCCGGTGATGTCCACGACCTCGGCGAAGACCCGGGCCTGGACGAGGCCGTTCTGACCCGTGGTGGCGTCGAGGACGAGGAGGACCTCGTCCAGCGGGCCGTGCTTCTCGACGACGCGCTTGACCTTGCCGAGCTCGTCCATGAGGCCGGTCTTGGTGTGGAGCCGGCCCGCGGTGTCGATGAGGACCACGTCGGCGCCCTCGGCGATGCCCTCCTTGACCGCGTCGAAGGCGATGGACGCCGGGTCCCCGCCCTCGGGACCGCGGACGGTGCGGGCACCGACCCGGTCGCCCCAGGTCTGGAGCTGGTCGGCGGCCGCGGCGCGGAAGGTGTCGGCGGCGCCGAGGACCACGCTGCGGCCGTCGGCGACGAGCACCCGGGCCAGCTTGCCGGTGGTGGTGGTCTTGCCGGTGCCGTTGACGCCGACGACCATGACCACGCCGGGGGTGTCGAGGCCGCTCTCGGTCTTCACGGCGCGGTCGACGTCGGGGCCGATGAGGGCGACGAGCTCCTCGCGCAGGAGGGTGCGCAGCTCGTCGGGGGTGCGGGTGCCGAGCACGCGGACCCGCTCGCGGAGGCGCTCGACGAGCTCCTGGGTGGGGACCACGCCGACGTCGGCGGTGAGGAGGGTCTCCTCGATCTCCTCCCAGGTGTCCTCGTCGAGGTGCTCGCGGGAGAGCAGCGTGAGCAGACCCTTGCCCAGGGAGTTCTGGGAGCGGGCGAGGCGGGCCCGGAGCCGGACCAGTCGGCCGGCGGTGGGCTCGGGGACCTCGATCTCGGGGGCGGCCGGGGCCTCGGGGGCGGCTTCGGGGGCCTCGGCCTCCGGTGCGGTGGTCCCGGCGCCGGGGAGCTCGACCTCTTCGATCGTGCGGCGCGGTTCCTCCGCCGTCGGTGCGGCGTCCTCCCCCACGCGGGGTTCGGCGGGCGGGGCGGTGATGGTCGGCGTGCTGGGCGGCGCCGTGGGCGGCAGCTGCTTCTTCTTGCGGCCGCTGATCACGAGCCCGCTGATCGCGCCGACCGCGACCAGGGCGATGACTACAGCAAGGATGAGGATGTCCATAACCCGACCAGTATCGGCCACGGTCGCGCGGGAGCCGGGAGGCTGGACCTTCCTCCAAGGCCGGAAGCCTCTGTTTGTTCTTTTCGTGCGAAATCTACGATGATGGGCGAATCCCCACACTCTCCCCTTTTACGGAGCATGCATGTCTGCCGAGCCTGCCGACGGCGCGATAGAGACCCGCGGGTTGGAGCCCGTCCCGGACGCCGAGCGCACCGGCCGGGTCCGCGAGCTGGTGCCGACCTGGGTGGCGGCGAACATCAGCGTGCTGCTGCTGACCATGGGCGCGGGCCTGGTGATCTCCAACGGGCTGAACATCTGGCAGGTCCTGGTGGTCGCCGTGACGGCGCCCGTGCTCAGCTACGGGATCGTCGGACTGATCTCCATCGCGGGCAAGCGCGGGGGCGCCCCGGGCATGGCCCTGTCACGGGCGGTCTTCGGGCAGCGCGGCAACCTCTTCCCCGGTGCCCTGATCTGGATCGCCCGCTGGGGCTGGGAGACCATCAACGCGGTGAGCGGGGCCTACGCCCTCCTCACGGTGCTGGACCTGCTGTTCGGCATCGAGAGCAGCACCCCGCTGATCGTGGTGACCCTGCTGCTCTTCGTGGGCTGCACCTTCCTGGTGTCGGGGCTGGGGATCAACGCCCTGCGGGTCTGCTCGAAGTGGTCCACGTACCTGTTCGGGGCGTTCAGCGTGCTCGTCCTGGGCTATCTGCTGGTCACCACCGAGTGGTCGGCGGTCTTCGACAAGCCCGCCGGTTCCACCGCGATGATGGTCGCGGGCATCGGCACGATCGCCGCGGGCGGCATCAGCTGGGTCCCCTCGGGCCCGGACTTCACCCGCTACCTGCCGCGCACCGCCTCCTCCAAGGGGATGGTCGGGGCGACGGTCGGCGGGGCCGGGGTGGTCGTGCTGCCGATGGTCCTGATGGGCGCCGTCATGGCGGTGGGGACCCCGGACCTGGCCACCGCCCAGGACCCGGTCTCCTTCATCGGCGAGCTGCTGCCGACCTGGATCGCGGTCCCGTACCTGCTGATCGCGCTGGTCGGGATGCTGCTGATCAACTCGATGTCCATGTACTCGGCCGGGTTCACCGCGCAGACGCTGGGCATCAAGGTGCCGCGGGCCTGGGCGGTCAGTGTGAACGCCGTGATCAGCCTCGTCTTCGGCTTCCTGCTGATGGTGGTGGCCACGAGCTTCTTCGGTTCCTTCATCTCCTTCCTCACCCTGCTGGCCGTGGCCTTCTCCGCGTGGATCGGCGTCTTCGGCGTGGACATGCTGCGCCGCCGCACCTACGACGCCGAGGCCCTGCTCGACACCACCCCCTCCAGCGCGTACTGGTACCGGGGCGGCTTCGCCTGGCAGGCGATGACCGCCTGGGCGGCGGCCCTGGTCGTGGGCCTGCTGTTCACGCGCGTGGACTGGTTCGGCGGCCCGCTGGCGGACACCTGGATCGGCCGGAACGGCCTGGGCTGGGCGACCGGCATCCTCACCTCCGCCCTGCTGTACGCCGTACTGCCGCGGACCGCGCCCGCCGAGCCCGCGGAGCCCACCGGGTCCGGCCGGCGGGAGCGGACGGTCGGAGCCCTGGCCGACTGACGCTCCGTCAGCTAGCCTCCCCCTTCGCCCGGCCCGCCCGGCCCGCCCGCCCAGCGAAGGGGGATTCCCCATGCCCATCACCGTGGCCCGGTTCAACCTCGTCGATCCGCACGGCACCCCCGAGACCCTGTCGGCCCGGTACCGGGCCGCCCTGGAGATGGCCCGGTACGCCGACGAGCACGGCATCGACACCGTGCAGACCGAGGAGCACCACGGCACGGACAACAACTGGCTGCCCTCCCCCTTCGCCTTCGCCGCGGCCGTCTTCGGGGCCACCCGGCGGATCGCGGTGACGGTCTCGGCGGTGATCGGCCCGCTGCACGATCCGCTGAAGGTGGCGGAGGACGTGGCGGTGCTGGACCTGCTGAGCGGGGGCCGCCTGGTCACCGTCGCGGGGATCGGCTACCGGCCCGAGGAGTACGAGCAGCACGGGGTGGAATGGGGGCGCCGCGGCAGACTGCAGGACGAGCTCCTGGAGACCCTGCTGAAGGCGTGGACCGGTGAGCCGTTCGAGTTCCGGGGACGCACGGTACGGGTCACCCCGACGCCCTTCACCCGACCGCACCCGCTGCTGCTCGTGGGCGGCAGCTCGAAGGCGGCGGCCCGCCGGGCGGCCCGGCTGGGGCTCCCCTTCTTCCCCAGTGCGCACCTGCCGGAGCTGGAGGCGTACTACCAGGAGCGGCTGGCCGAATACGGCACCGAGGGCTTCTGCATGATGCCCGCGGCCGAGACCCCGCTGCTGCACATCGCGGAGGACCCGGACCGGGCCTGGGCGCTGTACGGCGGGCACTTCCTGCACGAGGCGGCCACCTACGCCTCCTGGCAGTCGAAGGACATCACCTCGGCCGTGCGCTCGCGGGCCACGACGGTGGCGGAGCTGCGGGCCGAGGGGGTCTACCGGATCCTCACCCCGGAGGAGGCCGTGGACCACGCCCGTCGGGTGGGCGAGGCCGGGAACCTCGTGCTGCACCCGCTGTGCGGGGGCATGCCCCTGGAGGAGGGGCGGCGCAGCCTGGAGTTGCTGTGCGAACGCGTGCTGCCCCGGCTCGGGGCCCGGGAGGGCTGAGCCGGGGCGGCACGCGTACGAGGAGCGGGGCGCGGCGGGGGTGGTTACCCCATCTCCTCCAGCGCCTTGCCCTTGGTCTCCGGCACCCATTTGAGGATGAAGGGGATCGAGAGCACGGCGAAGACGGTGTAGATGACGTACGCCCCGGAGAGCGACCAGTCGGAGAGCGTGGGGAAGGTGACGGTGATGACCCAGTTCGCCACCCACTGGGCGGCGGCGGCCACGCCGAGGGCGGCGGCGCGGATCCGGTTGGGGAACATCTCGCCGAGCAGCACCCACACCACCACGCCCCAGGAGAGCGCGAAGAAGAGGACGAAGGCGTGCGCGGCGACCAGGGCGATGGTGCCCTGGAGTTCGGGCATCGAGATGTCCCCGCCCGTGTCCTTCTTGTAGGAGAAGGCCCAGGCGGCCAGGCCCAGGGAGACCGCCATGCCCGCGGAGCCGATGAGGGCGAGCGGCTTGCGGCCGATGCGGTCGACGAACACCATCGCGATCACGGTGCCGATGATGTTGATGATCGAGGTGGTGAAGGAGTAGAAGAACGAGCTGCTCGGGTCGATGCCGACCGACTGCCACAGCGAGGAGCTGTAGTAGAAGATCACGTTGATGCCGACGAGCTGCTGGAACACGGAGAGGCCGATGCCGATCCACACGATCGGCAGGAAGCCGAAGCGGCCGCCCAGGAGGTCGCGGAAGGACGGCTTGTGCTCCGAGCGCATGGCGGACTCGATCTGCGCGACGCGCGCGTCGAGGTCGGTGCCGGCGCCCTCGACCTCGGCGAGGACCTCCTTGGCCCGTGCGGTGCGTCCGACCGAGATGAGGAACCTCGGGGACTCGGGGATGACGAAGGAGAGCAGTCCGTAGAGGACGGCGGGGACCACCATCACGCCGAGCATCCACTGCCAGGCTTCCAGGCCGCCGATCTTGCCGCGCTGGTCGCCGTCGGCGAGGTTGAGGATGCCCCAGTTCACCAGCTGGGAGATGGCGATGCCGATGACGATGGCGGCCTGCTGGAAGGAGGCCAACCGGCCGCGGTAGGCGGGCGGGGAGACCTCCGCGATGTAGGCGGGGCCGATCACGGAGGCCATGCCGATGGCGAAGCCGCCGATGACCCGCCACATGGCCAGGTCCCACAGGGCGAACGGCAGGGCGGAACCGATCGCGCTGGCGGTGAAGAGGACCGACGCGATCTGCATGCAGCGGATCCGGCCGATCCGGTCCGCGATCCGGCCCGCCGTCGCCGCTCCGATGGCGCAGCCGATCAGGGCCGCCGCGATCACCTGGGCCAGGGCCTCGGAACCGATGTCGAAGCGGCTCCGGATGGCCTCGACCGCGCCGTTGATGACGGAACTGTCGTAGCCGAAGAGGAAGCCGCCCATGGCGGCGGCCGCGGTGATGAAGATGACGTGGCCGAGGTGGTCCGGCTGCGAAGAGGACCCGGATCCCGGGGCCGGTGCCTGCGCTGCACTGGTCAAGGTGTGCTCCGTGGGGTTCGTCCGTCCTCCCAGTGGCGCACAGGTCAAGATCGGGCACCACCGGAGGCGGGAGACAGCGGAGCGAGCCTATGTGTTCAATTCATAAAGTCAAGACCCTGGGGTGAGGGAGGTTCATTCCACCATTCAGCCGCTTCTACCCCCACTCCTCCGATCCATTCGTTCAAGTCTTGAACAGAAGGATCGAAGAGGGCGCCGCACCACCCGCGCTCAGCGCAGCCGCTGGCTGATCACCTTGGAGACCCCGTCGCCCTGCATGGAGACGCCGTACAGGGCGTCCGCCACCTCCATGGTCCGCTTCTGATGGGTGATCACGATCAGCTGCGAGCTCTCCTGGAGCTCCCGCATGATCCCGATCAGCCGCTGGAGGTTGGTGTCGTCCAGCGCGGCCTCCACCTCGTCCATCACGTAGAAGGGGCTGGGGCGCGCCTTGAAGATGGAGACCAGCAGGGCCACGGCCGTCAGCGAGCGCTCGCCGCCGGAGAGCAGCGACAACCGCTTGACCTTCTTGCCCGGCGGGCGGGCCTCCACGTCCACCCCGGTGGTCAGCATGTTGTCGGGATCGGTCAGCACCAGCCGACCCTCACCACCGGGGAAGAGCCGGGAGAACACCCCCTCGAACTCGCGGGCGGTGTCCCGGTACGCCTCGGTGAAGACCTGCTCCACGCGCTGGTCCACCTCCTTCACGACCTGAAGCAGGTCGGCGCGGGTCCGCCGGAGGTCCTCCAGCTGCTCGCTCAGGAAGCGGTGGCGCTCCTCCAGGGCCGCGAACTCCTCCAGGGCCAGCGGATTCACCTTTCCGAGCTGCTGGTACGCCCGTTCGGCGGCCTTCAGCCGCTTCTCCTGCTGCGCGCGCACGAAGGGGCCCGGCCGGTTCCGCGGGTGCTCCGGATCCTCCGGCAGCTCCTCGCCCTCGGCCGCCGGCGAGGGCGGCACCGGCTGCTCGGGCCCGTACTCGGCGACCAGCGCGGCGGGTTCCACGCCCAGCTCCTCCAGGGACCGGCTCTCCAGCTGCTCGATCCGCAGCCGCTTCTCCGCCCCCAGCACCTCGCCCCGGTGCACCGAGTCGGTCAGCTTGTCCAGTTCGGCCGTGAGGTCGCGGCCCCGGGACCGCTCCTCCCCCAGAGCCAGCTCCCGGGTGCCCCGGGCGGCCTCCGCGGCGGACCGTTCCGCCTCCGCCCGCCCCACGGAGACCGTCAGGTGCGCCAGCAGCTGCCGGGCCCCGTCCGCCACCGCCCCGGCCACCTCGACCTCGTGCGCCCGGCGGGCCCGACGGCGCTCCGCGCGGGTCCGGGCCTCGCGCTCGGCCCGGGCCGCCCGGTCCAGGGAATCGGCCCGTCCCGCCAGCCCCTTGACCCGCTCCTCGTGGGTGCGCATCTGGAGGCGGGCCTCCATCTCGGTCTGCCGGGCCCGGGCCCCGTCCAGGGCGAGCCGGTCCCGCTCCGCGGGATCGGGCTCCTCGTCGTGCGGCAGCTCCTCGGCGCTGAGCAGCCGTTCGGCCAGCTCCTCCGCCTCGGCGAGGGCGTTCTCCAGCTGCTCCTCGGCCCGGCTCACCGCCGCCGCGGTGCGCTCGGCCTCCCCGGCCGCCCCGCGGGCCTGGCCCGCCAACCGTCCGAGCTGCTGAGCCACCCCGGAGCGGGCCTGCTCCGCAGCCCGGCGCCGCTCGCCCAGCTCCTCCACCAGGCGGGCCGCCCCGGCCCGTCGGTCCGCCGCCTCCTCCTGGGCCGCGGCCAGTTCCGCGCAGCGGCCGGCCAGCCGGTCGAGCTCCGCCCCGGCCTCGTCCACCGCGGCCTGGACCTCCAGCAGGCTGGGGGCGCCGGCGGCGCCGCCCTGCGCGAAGTGCGCGCCCAGCAGGTCCCCGTCGGCGGTCACGGCCACGGCGCCGGGCCGCTCCCGCAGCAGGTCCCGCGCGGCGTCGAGGTCGGCGACCACCCAGTGGTCCTTCAACACCTCGGCGAGCGCGTCGGTCAGTCCGTCCTCGGACCGGACCAGGCCGGCCACGGGCAGGGGGGCGCCCCGCTCCGGCCCGGCGGCCGCGGCCTGTCCGGGGACGGTCGGCCGGGCCCCGGCCCCCATCGGCTCCGCACCGGGCCGGCCGGATCCGCCGGGGGCGGTCACGGCGGCCGGAGCGGCGGGCCGGGCCTCGGGCAGGGCCGCGGTCACCCGCTCCCCGCCCGGACCGGCCGGCGACACGGCGGTGCCGGTGGAGGCGACGGCGCGGACCTCGGCGGGGGCGACGGCGGCGGTGAGGAAGGCGGCGCGGCCGCCGTCGGTGGCGCGCAGATGACGGATCGCGGCGACGGCGTCCTCCGGAGAGGCCACCGCCAGGGCGTCGGCGGCGGCGCCGAGAGCGGCGGCCACGGCCACCTCGTGGCCGGGGGTGACCCGGAGCCGTTCCGCGGCGGGACCGAGCAGGCCGGTCAGCCGGTCGCGGGCGGCCAACAGCGCGCCGGTGCCGTCCTTGCGGCGCAGACCGAGGGACAGGGCCTCGCGGCGGGCCGCGACGGCGGCGCGGGACCGGTCGGCGGCCGTGGCCTCCTCGCGGGCCGAGGCCAGTGCGGTCTCGGCGGCGGCGAGCGCGGCGCGGGCCCCGTCGAGTTCCCCGCCGAGGTCGCCGCCCTCCGCGTCGAGTCCGGCCACCTCGGCGGCCAGGTCCTCGTACTCCTCCTGGGCGGCGGCGGCGCGTTCGGCCGCCGCGTCGCGGGCCTGGGCGAGCCGGCCGATCTCGGCCTCCGCGGCGGCGGCCCGGGAGCGGGCGGCGGCGGCCTGACCGGAGAGCCGGGCCAGTCCCTCGCGACGGTCGGAGAGGGCGCGGGCCAGGTCGCGCAGGCGCCGTTCCTCGGTCGCGAGGGCGTCCTCCAGTCCGGAGCGCTCGGCGACCGCGGCGGACAGGGCCTCCTCGGCGGCCTCCAGGGCGGCGGCCAGTTCGGCCTCCTGTTCCCGGATCCGGCCGGCCTCCCGTTCCAGGTCCTCGGGCTCGCGGCCGCGGCGCTCCTCCTCCGCGGGGGCACCGGCGCTGCGGACCCGGGCCTCGGCCAGGGAGACGGTGCCGCGGACGCGTTCGCCCAGCTGGGAGAGTTCGTGCCAGGTCTGCTGGGCGCGCCGGAGCCGCGGGGCCAGCTCGCGGACGGCCGTCTCCAGCTCCGCCTCCCGGGCCTGGGCCTCGCGCAGGCGCGCCTCGGTGGCCTCCTTGCGTTCCTTCAGCGCGGCCTCGTCGGCGAGTTCGGTGTGCAGGGCCGCGCGCAGGGCCACCAGGTCGTCGGCGAGCAGCCGGAGCCGGGCGTCGCGCAGGTCGGCCTGGATCACGGCGGCCCGACGGGCCACCGCGGCCTGCCGGCCGAGGGGCTTGAGTTGGCGGCGCAGTTCCTCGGTGAGGTCCTGGACGCGGGCGAGGTTGGCCTGCATCGAGTCCAGCTTGCGCAGGGCCTTCTCCTTGCGCCTGCGGTGCTTGAGGACGCCGGCCGCCTCCTCGATGAAGGCACGACGGCCCATCGGATCGGCGTGCAGGACGGAGTCCAGTTGGCCCTGACCGACGATCACGTGCATCTCGCGACCGATGCCGGAGTCGGAGAGGAGCTCCTGGATGTCCAGCAACCGGCACGTGTCGCCGTTGATCTGGTACTCGCTGCTGCCCCCGCGGAACATGATCCGCGTGATGGTGACCTCGGCGTACTCGATGGGCAGCGCGCCGTCCGAGTTGTCGATGGTGAGCGAGACCTCCGCGCGGCCCAGCGGGGGCCGCCCGGTGGTCCCGGCGAAGATGACGTCCTCCATCTTCCCGCCCCGCAGCGACTTGGCCCCCTGCTCCCCCATCACCCAGGACAGCGCGTCCACCACGTTGGACTTCCCCGAACCGTTCGGGCCCACGACACAGGTGATGCCGGGTTCGAAGCGGAGGGTGGTGGCGGAGGCGAAGGATTTGAATCCGCGGAGCGTGAGGGCCTTGAGGTGCACGCAGCCGGACTCTACCTCTCCGGTCCGGTTTCACCCGTGAAGGTGCAGGGCAGATCAAGGATCAACGGGTCACGGGGACCCGTCCGGGCGAAAGCCGGCCGTGCGCGGTGGGCATGAAGGGCCGGGAGCAGGGGAGAAGCAGGGGGCGGGCAGAAAGAGGAAAGAGAGAAGGGACGCCGGAGCGTCCCTTGCAGGTCCTGCTGAAGTGGTGTCGAGTTTCGAGCGCCGATCAGGTGAGCGCGGGCTCCGCCTGGGGTACGTCGATGTCGATGCTGTCCAGCAGCGATTCTCCGTGCTGAGCGGCGGCGGTCAACGCGTCGTTCTCGGACTGGATCCGTCCGAGCTCGGACTCGAGGTCCTGGACGCGCTGCTGAAGCCGTCGCATCTCGGCGAGGAGTCGCGGGTCGGAACCGCCGACGTAACCGAGAAGCGCCTTTGCCATGATGGATGGTCCTCCACACTGAGTGACCGACCGAAGCGGTGTGGGTCGTGAGGGATTCGCACCCGCGGTGTCCGACAGTGTCCGTGTGTGGCTGCGGTTCTTTTGCCGACACTGCCAAACAGCCAGGATGCGCGGGGCTTCCAGCGTCTCACCAAAAAGTTTGACGGTCAACACGATCACGCCCCGTATCGCCGGATTTCCGGGGCCTCCCCGGTCCATGGGCTGATCGTTTCCCCCTCCAGGCTTCCACCGCGCGTAGCCCCCGGCAACATCACGTGTGGCCGCGGTGAACGGTGTGGTCCGGGCGTCGTCCGGCCCCTGTCGGGGCCGGACGGGTGTCGTCACCGGTCACGCCTGGTCAGCGGATGGCGAAGCCCTCGTAGCCGCCGCGCGGCTCGCCCCATATCTCCGTGACCCCGTCCACGCGCCCGGGCGTGCCGTCGGAGCGGAGCCAGTCCAGCAGCCGGTGGCAATTCTCACGTTGACCCTCGGCCACCACCTGTACCCGGCCGTCGTCGAGGTTGAGGGCGAATCCGGCGAGGCCCCCGATGGTCATGGCGTTCTCCCTGGTGAACCAGCGGAAGCCCACTCCTTGCACACGACCGCGCACCCAGGCGGTCATGCGTACGTCTTCACTCATGCATGAACGCTAACGGGACGGTTCCCGGGGACCCGCCCCGCCCCCCTTGCCACATGGCGTACAGTCGCGCCTCAATGAGCTCATCCGTTTGGGTGAGTAAACGTTGATCTTGCAACAGTCCGCACCGCCAGGAGGGCACCGCCCATGGGTCGCCACCGAAGCACCGCGCCGCGCCGCGGCAAGGGCAAGCGCCCCGCGCCCGTCCGCACCGGCCTCCTCGGCGTGACCGCCGCGGCGGCCCTGGGCGTGGTGGCCGTGGCCTCCGGGCTGGTGCCGGTCGGGGGGAACTTCGCCCTCGGCGGGAGCAGCGCCGAGCCGAAGGCGCGGAGCGCCGTCGGGGCGAAGGCCGATCCACAGGGGCGGACGGAGGCCCAGGGCGGCACCGGGGGCCTGAAGAGCCTGACCGACAGCGCGGCCTCCACCGCCCCTTCGGGCGCCGAGCGCCGGAGCGGGGGCGCGCCGTCGAAGAGCCCGTCCGCGAAGCCGAAGCCCACGGCCGGCGCCTCGAAGACCCCCGCGCCCACCCCCTCGAAGGCCGCGCCCACCAAGGCGGCGCCCGCCCCGGCGCCGAGCACCCGGGCCCCCGAGCCGGTGCGGACCACGGCCCGACCGACCGCCGAGCCGGAGCCCCCGCGGGCCCCGTCCGGCGACAGCGCGGAGGCGGCGGTCCTCGCCCTGGTGAACCAGGAGCGGGCCGCGGCCGGCTGCCGCCCGGTCCGGCAGAACCCGCCGCTGGCGGCGCTCGCCGGGGCCTTCAGCAAGGACATGGCCGAGCGGGGCTTCTTCGACCACACCGACCCGGACGGCGCGAACCCCTGGGACCGCGCCTCGAAGGCCGGGATATCCGGCCTGGGCGGCGAGAACATCGCCCGCGGACAGGCCGACGCGGAGGCCGTGATGGCCTCCTGGATGGACAGCCCCGGGCACCGCGCAAACATTCTCAACTGCGATTTCCGCACCCTCGGCGTGGGCGTCCACTTCGCCTCCGGGGGCCCCTGGTGGACCCAGGACTTCGGCTTCTAGTCCGCCCCGACGCGGACCGCGGGACGGTAAGCGGAAGGCCCCGCCGGGCAGTGCCCGGCGGGGCCTTCGCGCGTCTCCCGCCCGGGGGCGGAGTACGGGACGGACTCAGGCGGCCAGCGCCGCACGGCCGGCCGCGAAGACGCGGGCGGTCTCTGCGACGCGGCGGCCCAGGTGCTCGGCGGTGGCGACGTCCGCCTTGTGCACGCCCTCGGGACCCTCGTCGGAGTTGCTCTGCGCGGCCGCGCCGGAGAAGAAGCCGAGGCGGTTGAGGTCGTTCTCGGAGCCGGTGGTGGAGTTCCACCCGGGCTTGAGGCCCAGGTTCACCCAGCTCATGCCGTGCTGCGCGGCGAGGGTCTGGAAGTACTGGAGGGTGTGGAGCTTGTCCCCGCTCTTGGAGCCCGAGTTCGAGAACCCGGCGGCCAGCTTGTCCTGCCAGGCGTCGGCGAACCAGCGCTTGGAGGTGGCCTCGGCGAAGACGTGGAAGGCGCCGGAGGCGGTGCCCATGTAGGTGGGCGAGCCGAAGACGATGGCGTCAGAGGCGTCGAGGAGCGCCCACTGGGCCTCGTCGATCTCGTCGACCTTGATCAGGTGGACGGTCGCGCCCGCGTCCAGGGCGCCGTCGCGGACGGCTTCGGCGATGACGGCGGTGTGCCCGTAGCCGGAGTGGTAAGCGATCGAGACGACGGGGGCGTGGGGGTTGCTCATGGTGGTTCTCTCCTCGGGAACGCTCGGGCCGCCCGTCGGCAGGGGCCGTCGAGCACTCCCAGAAGGAAAGCACTAACTTTTGGATAGCGCAAACTTTTGGTGAGCGCTTACTGGAACATCTGCGCGGGAGTATCCTCGGGAACATGGACGGCTCCCCCCACACCGACGACCTGGCGTTCGACGTCTTCGCGCGGACCTGTCCCTCCCGGGAGACCCTGGGGCACGTGACCGGCCGCTGGGGCACGCTCACCCTGACCGCGCTCCACGAGGGCGCCTGCCGGTTCAACGAACTGCGCCGCCGCGTGGACGGGGTCAGCGAGAAGATGCTCTCCCAGACGCTGCACGCCCTGGAACGGGACGGACTGGTGCACCGCGAGGCCCAGCCCGTGAACCCGCCACGGGTCGACTACGAACTGACCGCGCTCGGCCACGGGGTCGCCGAGCGGCTGCTCTCGCTGATCCACTCCCTGGAGGCGGCCATGCCCGAGGTGATGGCGGCCCGCGAGCAGTACGACGCCGCCCGCCCCTCCCCCGTCACCACGGACTGACCAGCGCCGATACCCGGCGGACCCGTTCGACGGACCCGCCCCCGGCGGACCGTCAGGCGCGGGGCGCGCGCTGGCAGAGCGGGCAGAAGTAGCTGGACCGGTTCATCCACGGACGGCGACGGATCGGCGTGCCGCAGCGGCGGCAGGGCTCGTCCTCCCGGCCGTAGGCGTCGAGCGAACGGTCGAAGTAGCCCGACTCCCCGTTCACGTTGACGTAGAGGCTGTCGAAGCTGGTGCCGCCGACGGAGAGCGCGGCCTCCATCACTTCGCGCACGTGCCCCAGCAGCTCGGCGCTCCGGGCCCGCGCCAGGCCGGCGGTGGGCCGCTCGTAGTGCAGCCGGGACCGCCACAGCGCCTCGTCGGCGTAGATGTTGCCGACCCCACTGATCAGGGACTGGTCCAGCAGGGCCCGCTTGACGGTGCTCCGCTTGGCGCGCAGCGCCCGGTGGTAGGACTCCTCGTCGAAGAGCGGGTCCAGGGGGTCCCGGGCGATGTGGGCGATCACGTCGGGAAGCCCGTCCGCGCTGCCCTCGACGGTGTCGTGGAGGGACAGCCCGCCGAAGGTCCGCTGGTCCACGAAGCGCAGCTCGGTGCCCGCCTCGTCGGCGAAGCGGACCCGGATCCGCAGGTGCTTCTCGTCGGCGGCGCCCTCCGGCTGCACCAGCAGCTGGCCGCTCATCCCGAGGTGCCCGAGCACCGACTGGCCGCGGCCCTCCAGGGGCAGCCAGAGGTACTTGCCGCGCCGCATCGGAGCGGCGATCACCGCTCCGGTCAGCCGGGCGGCGAAATCCGCCCCGCCCGCGGGGTGCCGGCGTACGGCCCGGGGGTGCAGGACCTCCACGGCGGCCACGGTGCGGCCCGCGACCCAGCGCTCCAGCCCGCGGCGTACGACCTCGACCTCGGGCAGCTCGGGCACGGTGGCGTCTCCTTCGGCGGTACGGGGATGCGGGGCCGCGGGTCGGCCCGGGGCCACCCTAACGGGCCCCCGGAAACGGAAAGGACGCCGCCCCGCACC
>NZ_JBEOSD010000135.1:0-22614 GCF_040302735.1 Streptomyces sp. NPDC097619
GAGGGAACCGCCGCGGGGGCCGTCCGTGTTTTCCCGGGCCCCGGGCCCCGGGACCCGGGAGCCCGCGCGGCCCGGTGCGGTCCCGTCACGGGGCCGCCGGAGAGTCCCCGGAGGGCCGCCGGCGGGCCCGCTCCCGTCCTTCGCGGAACCGGTACGGGCCCGACACGTCACGGCAGCACGCGCTTAACACGGGCAGGGCACAGTGGTGGACGTCGGAAGGGAATGGCAGACCCGGCCGGCACCACCGAACGGCGTCCAGTCTCCGGAGCGGCTCCCGGACCCGAGGACGCCACAGGACGCGGACCACCGGCCCTGACCCGGCCCCGTGTCCCGCGTGGGGACCGCCGTCGTCCCGCCCCCCGGGTGACCGGGGGTGCGGCGGTCCCCGCGCTCGGTCCCCTCACCTTCCCCGTGCCCCTTCCCGGGGCCCGCCCGCCCGCTCCGGCCCGGTCAGACGCCTGCCTCGCGGCGGTCCCGGCCGATCCCGCGCGCGGCGGCCGCGAAGTTCACCCCCAGGATCCCGCCCCAGGTGATCAGCAGCCCCGTGACCCCGGCGTTGACCACCGAGACCGCGGACAGCGGCACCGCCAGGACCAGGCTGACGATCGCGAAGCCGTACCGGCTGCCGAACTCCGCCGCCCCGTCGCCGGGCTCCCGCCGGCCGCGCTCCGCGGCCAGGCGCTCCTCCGCCAGCCGCCGTCGCACCTGCGTGTCCAGCTTGGCGAGGAAGGACTCCACGAGGGCCTGCTCGTACGCGGGGTCCAGGTCGCGGCGCGCCCGCAGGGTCGCGTCCAGGTCCTTCTTCAGCTCCGTTTCGTCCATGCCCCCACGCTAGGGAGCGGGGCGCGTCGGGGCGGTAGGGCTAGCCCCCCGATCCGGCGGCCCGCAGGCCCCCGCCCGGGGCGCCGCGCCCCGGGCGGGGGTGCCGCGAGGGGTCCCGGAGGGCGGACGCGGCTTGCCGTACTGCATAGCTGCATGCAGTCTGCTGCCAGAGTGAATGGAGGGGACCGGATGAGCGACGGCACGGCGGCCCGGCTGCAGAAGCTGTTCGAGGGGCACCGGCTCACGCCGACCCAGCGGCGGATCGCGCACTGCATGGTGCGGCGCGCCGCCGACGCGCCCTTCCTGTCCAGCGTGGAGCTGGCCGAACTGGCCGGGGTCAGCCAGCCCTCGGTGACCCGCTTCGCGGTCGCCCTGGGCTTCGACGGCTACCCGGGACTCCGCCGCCACCTCCGCGAGGTCGCCCCCGGCGGGCCCGGCCCCGCCCCCGGCGGCGCCGAGCCCAACGCCTACCAGCAGGCCGTGCAGGCCGAGATCGACAACCTGCGCCACCTGTCGGCCCTGCTCGCCGACCCGGCCCCGGTGGAGGAGGCGGGCCGGCTGCTCGCCGCCTCCCGGCCGCTGCCCGTGCTGGGGTTGCGCGCGGCCTCCTCGCAGGCCCGCGGCTTCGCCTACTTCGCCGCCAAGGTGCACCCGGACGTCCGCCTCCTCGACGAGGGCGGCACCATGCTGACCGACCGGATCGACGCGGCCCGCACGGCGGGCGCCGGGTCGTTGCTCTGCTTCGCCCTGCCCCGGCACCCCCGCGAGGTCGTGGAGGCCCTGGAGTACGCCCGGGGGATCGGGCTGACCGTGGTCACGGTGGCCGACTCCGCCTTCGCCCCGGTGGCCCGCCACTCCGACCTGCTGATCCCGGCCCCGGTCGGCACCGGACTGGCCTTCGACACGGCCTGCGCCCCGATGCTGCTGGGCCGCGTGCTGCTGGAGTCCATGGCCGACGCGCTCCCCGACGCCCAGTCCCGCCTGGAGGCCTTCGACGCGGCGGCCACCGCCCGCAACCTCTTCGTGGACTGAGGCCCGGCCCGGTTCCCGCCCCCGCCGGGCCCGGTCAGGGGCGGAGGAGGGCGTCCGGGTCCGCGCCGCCGGACTCCGCCAGGAGGGCGGCCGCGGTCTGGGCGGGGCGGACCGTCGCGAAGCGCACGTCGGTGCCGTCCGGCGTCGCGCGGAAGCCGTGCACGGCCGGGCGGAGCAGGCTGTTGTAGCCGTACGGGGCGGTGAAGAAGTACGCGCCCGTGTCGGGGGCCGCGATCAGGTCCCCGGGG
The DNA here is from genome assembly GCF_040302735.1 of Streptomyces sp. NPDC097619. Lineage (NCBI taxonomy): Bacteria > Bacillati > Actinomycetota > Actinomycetes > Kitasatosporales > Streptomycetaceae > Streptomyces > Streptomyces sp. NPDC097619. The sequence continues at coordinate 2,103 of NZ_JBEOSD010000135.1, forward strand.
CGCAGTTCCGGCAGCGGACGGTCCTCGGCGAGCAGGTCCCCGGAGAAGCAGGCCGGTCCGGCCACGTCCTGGCGGAGCCGCGGGGCGCCGGGCGGCCGGGGGCGGCCCTCGGCGTCGTAGGCCAGGATCCGCAGCGGCCAGGAGGCGGGGGCGTAGACCGTCCGGGTGGCCACCTGCACCCCGGCGTGGGTCAGGGCGATCGGCCGGCCCCCGGAGGTCTTGGTGTACTCCACCCGGGCCAGGATCGTGCCGTGCTTGGCCAGCAGGGCCCGGCCGAACTCCGTGACCAGCCCGTACCGGCCCGAGAAGAGTCCGGGGACGGCCGAGGAGAGGGCCGCCACGTACTCCGCGAAGGTGGGGGAGACGGCGTCCGAGGCGAAGTTCACGGGGAGCCCGCCGCCGATGTCGAGGGTGTCGATCCGCCGCCCTCCCGCCGCCCGGTCGATCTCCTCCGCCAGCTCGTACAGGGCCCGCACCCCGGCCGCCATCAGCTCCAGGGGCACCCCCTGGGAACCCGCGTGGGTGTGCAGCCGGGTGATCCAGGGCCGCTCCAGGCAGGCCCGTACCAGCTCCTCGCGGGCCCCCGGGTCGCGCAGCGCGAAGCCGAACTTGGAGGTGGCGGTGGCCGTGGAGGTGGCGCCGATGGAGCCCGCCCCGGTCTGCGTGTTGATCCGCAGCCCGATCGGGGAGGTGCTGGGGGCCGAGGCCATCAGGGTGTCCAGCCGCTCCAGTTCCTGCCGGTTGTCGGCGTTGACGGCGATGCCCAGGGCCAGGGCCTCGCGGAGCTCGGCGGGGGTCTTGGCGGGGGAGTCCAGGACGGTCCGGTGCGGGGGCACCCCGGCCGCCCGGGCCAGGGCCAGCTCCCCGGGACCGGCCGCCTCGCAGCCCAGTCCCGCCCCGGACAGCAGCCGCAGCACCGGAACCAGCGGGGCCGCCTTGACCGCGAAGGCGTGCAGCACCGGCGTGCCCGGCGGCAGGACCGCGGCGAAGGCGGCCGTCAGGGCGGCGGCGGACTCTTCGATCCCGGCGGTGTCCAGCAGGCAGACCAGCGGCTCGGCGCCGTCGGCCCCGCCCACCAGTCCCCGCGCCACCGCGGCGCGTACGGCCAGGTCACGGCGGTGCGCGGTGGCCGCGGCGCCGGGGTCGGGGGCGGTTCGGTCCTTCGGGTGCCCGTCCATGCCGGCCATCCCATCATCGGGCGGGGCGCGCCGCAGCCGTTGACTACTTCTATTCAGCAGGGAAGGATGTGAATGGATCGACCAACATCGAGGAGGCACAGCCATGTCAGGACCCCGCCCGGTACGGGCCCCGCGCGGTACCGAACTCAGCGCCCTGGGATGGCAGCAGGAAGCCGCCCTGCGCATGCTGCAGAACAACCTCGACCCCGAGGTCGCCGAGCACCCCGACAAGCTGGTCGTCTACGGCGGCACCGGCAAGGCCGCCCGGGACTGGCGCTCCTTCGACGCCATGGTCCGCACCCTGCGCACCCTCAAGCAGGACGAGACCATGCTGGTCCAGTCCGGCCGTCCGGTCGGCGTGATGCAGACCCACGAGTGGGCCCCCCGCGTCCTGATCGCCAACTCCAACCTCGTCGGCGACTGGGCGAACTGGGAGGAGTTCCGCCGCCTGGAGCAGCTGGGCCTCACCATGTACGGCCAGATGACCGCCGGGTCCTGGATCTACATCGGCACCCAGGGCATCCTCCAGGGCACCTACGAGACCTTCGCGGCCGTCGCCGCGAAGAAGTTCGGCGGCACCCTCGCCGGGACCATCACCCTCACCGCCGGTCTCGGCGGCATGGGCGGCGCCCAGCCCCTCGCGGTCACCATGAACGACGGCGTGGCCATCTGCATCGACGTCGACCCCCGGGCCATCGAGCGCCGCATCGAGCACCGCTACCTCGACGTCAAGGCCGACGACCCGGCGCACGCGCTCCGGCTGGCCGTCGAGGCTCGCGACGCCCGCAGGCCGCTCTCCATCGGTCTGCTGGGCAACGCCGCCGAACTGCTGCCGCAGCTGCTCGCCGAGGGCGCCCCGATCGACATCGTGACGGACCAGACCTCCGCCCACGACCCGCTCTCCTACCTCCCCGTCGGCATCGCCTTCGAGGACATGGCCGACGCCGCCGCCAAGGACCCGGCCGGGTTCACCACCCGCGCCCGCGAGTCCATGGCCCGACACGTCGAGGCCATGGTCGGCTTCATGGACGCCGGCGCCGAGGTCTTCGACTACGGCAACTCCATCCGCGGCGAGGCCCAGCTGGCCGGCTACGACCGCGCCTTCGCCTTCCCCGGCTTCGTCCCCGCCTACATCCGCCCGCTGTTCTGCGAGGGCAAGGGCCCCTTCCGCTGGGCCGCCCTCTCCGGCGAGGCCTCGGACATCCACAAGACCGACAAGGCGATGCTCGAGCTCTTCCCGGAGAACGAGTCCCTGCACCGCTGGATCAAGATGGCGGGCGAGCGCGTCCACTTCCAGGGCCTGCCCGCGCGCATCTGCTGGCTCGGCTACGGCGAGCGCGACAAGGCCGGCGAGCGCTTCAACGAGATGGTGGCGGACGGCACGCTCGCCGCCCCGCTGGCCATCGGCCGCGACCACCTCGACTGCGGCTCGGTGGCCTCCCCGTACCGCGAGACCGAGGCCATGCTCGACGGCTCCGACGCCATCGCCGACTGGCCGCTCCTCAACGCCATGGTCAACGTCGCCTCCGGCGCCTCCTGGGTCTCCCTCCACCACGGCGGCGGCGTCGGCATGGGCCGCTCCATCCACGCCGGTCAGGTCACCGTCGCCGACGGCACCCCGCTCGCCGGCGAGAAGATCCGCCGGGTCCTCACCAACGACCCCGGCATGGGCGTCATCCGGCACGTGGACGCCGGCTACGACATCGCCGAGGGCGTGGCCGACGAGCGCGGCGTGCGCGTCCCCATGCGCGAGGACGACCGCGCGTGACCTTCCACGAGATGTGGGCCGACCTCGCGCCCATCGGCCGGCACGCGGAATCCGGCGGCTACCGCCGGTTCGCGTGGACCGGAGCCGACGCGGACTGCCGCGCCTGGTTCCGGGCCCAGGCCGAGGCGCGGGGGCTGGCGTACGAGACCGACCGCAACGGCAACCAGTGGGCCTGGCTCGGCGACCCGCTCGCCGGGGACGCCGTGGTCACGGGCTCGCACCTGGACTCCGTCCCCGACGGCGGGGCCTTCGACGGCCCCCTCGGCGTGGTCTCCTCCTTCGCGGCCCTGGACGAACTGCGCTCCCGCGGAGTCGCGTTCACCCGGCCGCTGGCCATCACCAACTTCGGTGACGAGGAAGGGGCCCGGTTCGGTCTGGCCTGCGTCGGCTCCCGGCTCGCCGCCGGACAGCTCACCCGGGAGAAGGCGTTCGCGCTCCGCGACGCCGACGGCACCACCCTGCCGCAGGCCATGGAAGCCGCCGGACACGATCCGGAGGCCATCGGCGCCGACCCCGAACGCCTCGCCCGCATCGGCGCCTTCGTGGAACTCCACGTGGAACAGGGCCGCGCCCTGGACCTGTCCGGGGACGCCGTGGGCATCGCCTCCTCGATCTGGCCGCACGGCCGCTGGCGGTTCGACTTCCACGGCGAGGCCAACCACGCGGGCACCACCCGGCTCGTCGACCGGCGGGACCCGATGCTGCCCTACGCGGAGACGGTGCTCGCCGCCCGCCGCGAGGCCGAGTTCGCCGGGGCCGTGGCCACCTTCGGCAAGATCGCCGTGGAGCCCAACGGCGTCAACGCCATCCCCTCGCTGGTGCGCGGCTGGCTCGACGCCCGCGCCACGGACGGCAGGGCCCTGGACGAGGTCCTCACCGGGGTCCGCCGGGCCGCCCGCGAGCACGCCGAACGGCACGGCGTGGAGCTGGAGGTCACCCGGGAGTCCTTCACCCCCGTGGTCGAGTTCGGGCACGCGCTGCGCGAGGAACTCGCCCGGATCCTCGGGGAGAAGACCCCCGTGCTGGGGACCGGCGCGGGACACGACGCCGGAATCCTCTCCGCGTCCGTCCCCACCGCCATGCTGTTCGTGCGCAACCCCACCGGCGTCTCGCACTCCCCGGCGGAAACCGCCGCCGAGGAGGACTGCACCGCCGGTGTCCTCGCCCTCGCCGACGTACTGGAAGGCCTCGCGTGCCGGTGAAGACCTTTTGGCTGGAGCACGCCTGGCTCGGTACCCACACCGAGCCGGGCGTCGCCCTGGACGTGACCGCCGACGGCCGGATCGCCGCCGTCCGCACCGGGGCCGAGACCCCGCCCCCCGACGCCGAGGTGCTCCGCGGCCTCACCCTCCCGGGCCTGGCCAACGCGCACTCCCACGCCTTCCACCGGGCCCTGCGCGGCACCGTTCAGGTCGGCTCCGGCACCTTCTGGACCTGGCGCGAGGTCATGTACTCCGTCGCCCAGAACCTCACCCCCGACAGCTACTTCGCCCTCGCCCGCGCGGTGTACGCCGAGATGGCCCTCGCCGGGATCACCGCCGTCGGCGAGTTCCACTACGTGCACCACGCCCCCGGCGGCACCCCCTACGCCGAGCCCAACGCCATGGGCGAGGCCCTGATCGCCGCCGCCGCCGAGGCCGGGATCCGCATCACCCTCCTCGACACCGCCTACCTCTCCGCCGGCTTCGGCGCCGCCCCCGAGCGGCACCAGCTCCGCTTCTCCGACGGCACCGCCGAGGCCTGGGCCGAACGGGTCTCCGCGCTCAAGGGCGCCGAGCACGCCCGGATCGGCGCCGCCGTGCACTCCGTACGGGCCGTCCCCGCCGACCAGCTGTCCACGGTGGCCGCCTGGGCCGCGGAACGGCACGCCCCCCTGCACGTCCACCTCTCCGAGCAGACCGCCGAGAATGACGCCTGCCAGGCCGCCCACGGGGTCACCCCCACCCGGCTCCTCGCCGACCACGGGGTGCTCGGACCGCGCACCACCGGCGTGCACAACACCCACCTCACCGACACCGACATCGCCCTGATCGGCGGCACCGGCACCGGCACCTGCATGTGCCCCACCACCGAACGCGACCTCGCCGACGGCATCGGCCCCGCCCCCCGGCTCCAGCGGGCGGGCAGCCCCCTCTCCCTGGGCAGCGACAGCCACGCCGTCATCGACCTGCTGGAGGAGGCGCGGGCCATGGAGCTCAACGAGCGGCTGGCCTCCCGCACCCGCGGCCACTGGACCGCCGCGGCCCTGCTCCGCGCGGCCACCGCGGACGGCCACGCCGCCCTCGGCTGGGAGGAGGCGGGCACCCTGGAGGCGGGCGCCCTCGCCGACTTCACCACGCTCGCGCTGGACTCCGTCCGCACGGCGGGCCCCGTACCCCGGCTCGCCGCCGAGACGGCCGTCTTCGCGGCCACGGCGGCCGACGTCCGGCACACCGTGGTCGGCGGACGGCACGTGGTCCGCGACGGGGCGCACCGGGCCGTGCCGGACGTGGCGGGGGCCCTCCACGAAGCGATCGCGTCCCTCCGGGGCTGACCCGGGCGGGGCTCCGCCCCGGGGTCGGGTACGGGCGGGGCGGGGAGACAACCAGACCTCCGAGAGGAACACCGTGAGCACCACCCTCATCCACCACATCGGCACCCTCGTCACCAACGACGAGGGCCTGGGCGACGGCAGCCCGCTGGGGCTCCTCCACGACGCCGCCGTCGTCCTCGACGGCGACCGCGTCGCCTGGGTCGGCCCCGCCGCGGAGGCCCCGGCCGCGGACACCGCGCACGACGCGGGTGGCCGCGCCGCGATCCCCGGTTTCGTGGACTCCCACAGCCACCTCGTCTTCGCCGGCGACCGCACCGCCGAGTTCAACGCCCGCATGTCCGGCCGCAGCTACTCCGCGGGCGGCATCCGCACCACCGTCGCCGCGACCCGGGCCGCCTCCGACGAGGAGCTGGAGGCGAACCTCCTCCGCCACCTCCGCGAGGCCCTCCGGCAGGGCACCACCACCTTCGAGACGAAGTCCGGGTACGGGCTCACGGTGGCGGACGAGGCCCGCGCCCTGCGGATCGCCGCCCGGCACACCGAGGAGGTCACCTACCTCGGCGCGCACATCGTCTCCCCCGACTTCGCCGACGACCCGGCCGGTTACGTGGAGCTGGTCACCGGCGAGATGCTGGAGGAGTGCGCCCCGTACGCCCGCTGGGTGGACGTGTTCTGCGAGAAGGGCGCCTTCGACGGGGACCAGGCCCGGGCGATCCTGACCGCGGGCAAGGCCAAGGGGCTCGTCCCGCGGATCCACGCCAACCAGCTGAGCCACGGCCCCGGCGTGCAGCTCGGCGTGGAGCTGGGCGCGGCCTCCGCCGACCACTGCACCCACCTCACCGACGCCGACGTGGACGCCCTCGCGCACTCGGAGACGGTGGCCACGCTGCTGCCGGGCGCCGAGTTCTCCACCCGCGCGGTGTGGCCGGACGCCCGCCGGCTGCTGGACGCGGGAGCCACGGTCGCCCTGTCCACGGACTGCAACCCGGGCTCCTCCTACACCAGTTCCATGCCGTTCTGCATCGCGCTGGCCGTCCGGGACATGCGGATGACCCCCGACGAGGCCCTGTGGTCGGCCACCGCGGGCGGGGCCCGGGCGCTGCGCCGGCCGGACCTGGGCGCCCTGACGGTCGGCGCGCGCGCCGACCTGGTCCTCCTCGACGCCCCCAGCCACGTGCACCTGGCCTACCGGCCGGGGGTCCCGCTGGTCGAGGCGGTCTGGCAGCGCGGCGAGCGGGTGGTCTGAGCCGCCGCCCCGACCCGCCCCGGACCCCTCCGGTCCCGCACGCACGACAGGACGCGCCCGATCCGGGCGCGTCCTTTGTCTTCCCTCGGCAAGGTCCCGGGCGTACCTTGACGACCCGATCTGACTTACCGTCAGTAATATGCCGGCGTCGGCAGACGCGGCCGAGGGGAGGGCCCCGTGCCCGAGCAGCAACGCGCCGCCGCGCTCGCACTGGCCGCGGCACTCGCCGTACCGACGGTCCTGGCGGCCGCCCCGGCCGCCCACGCCCAGGTCGTGGACGTGAAGTACGACTGCGAGACCCCGATCGGTCCCAAGTCGGCGGTCTCGCCCATCGACATCACCGCCGTGAAGGCCGGGGACGGCTACAAGCTGACCATGTCCTTCCGCAAGGGCGTCTCCTCCAGCCCCATCGAACTGGGCAAGGGCGCCATGAACCCGAGCGCCGTGATCCGGGTCGGCGGCGCGGAGACCCTCGCGGTGGCCGTCTCCGGACCGCCCAACCCGCAGGCCGTGCCCGCGAACACGCCCATCCGCATCACCGACCTCTCGGGCACCTACACCCCGAAGAAGAGCGGAAAGGTCACCTTCACCGCGGGCGTGCTCACCATCAAGGCCCTGATGACGGAGACCACCTGCACCCCGGGCAACTCGCCTGGGCCCTCGCTGGAGTTGAACGTCACGGCCCCCGGCGGTGGCACCCCGGGCGGCACACAGCCCACCGCGGCCCCCGCCACCCTCCCGCAGACCGGCCCCATGGATTCCGCGATCGCCCTCGCCACCCTCGGCGGCACGGTCCTGCTCTCCGGGGCGGCCGGGGTGCTGTGGCTGACCCGCCGCGGCGGCCGGGCTCGCACCTGAGCCCGCCGCCCCACCGGCACGAACCGCCCCCGCGCGAACCGCACCACCGGAAGCACCCGCACCACCCGCAAGGCCGCACCACCCGCCCGCCCGGTCCGAGACCCGGGCATCCGGACACCCGGACACACGAGGGGAGCCGCCCGTGCCGCCGCGCACCCGCCGGACCACGCGCGTCCGCCCCGCGGTCGCCCGTGCCGCGGGCGCCCGCACGGTCCCGTCCCTGCTGCTGGCAGGCACCGCCGCCCTGCTGCTCGCCGGCGCCCCGCCCGCCACCGCGGCCGCCGGACCCGACTGGACCGCCGCGCCCCGGACCGGGTCCGCCACCCGCCCCGGCACCGACGGGGCCCGGACCGCCTTCTTCCTCCAGGGCCCGCCCGGCGCCGTCCTGGAGGACCGGCTGGTCCTCGCCAACCCCTCCGATCGCTCCCGCACCCTCACCCTGCGCGCGACCGGCACCGCCCCGCGCACCGCGAAGGCCGCCGGCTCCGCCGCCTGGATCCGCTTCGCCCGGAGCACCGTCACCCTGCCGCCGCGGACCCGGGCGGTGGTGCCCTTCACCGTCACCGTGCCCGCCGCCGCCGTCCCGGCGGACCGCCCGGCCGCCCTGGTCGCCGCCGAGGGCGGGCGGGAGCGGACCGTCCGGCTGCACCTGCGGATCACGGGGCCCGCCCTCTCCGCGCTGACCGTGGAGGACCTCGCCGTGACCGGCCGGGGCGGGGCCACCCGGATCCGCTACACCCTGGTCAACCGGGGCAACACCGTGCTGCGCCCCGAGGTGTCGCTGCGGGCCGAGGGGCTCTTCGGGAGCCTGCCGGGCCGCGAGGTCCGCGCGCCGGAGGTCGTGCTGCAGCCCGGCGGGCGGGCCGAGTCGACCGAGCCCTGGCCGGACGCCCCCGCCCTGGACTCCGTGGAGCTGACCCTGACCGCCACCGCGACCGGCGGGGCCCGGGCCACCGCGGCCGTCACGGCCCGGTTCCTGCCCGGCGCCGGGCCCTCCGCCGCGGGCCTGGCGCTCGTGGGCGGGGCCGCCGTGCTCCTCGTACGCGCCCGGCGGGCCCGACGGGCGGCGGAGCCGCCGGAGCCGGGCGGACCGGGGGAGCGGACCGACCGGTCCGCCCCGGAAGCCGAGTTGACGGGAGCGCTCAGGTGAACGGCGAGGTCAGGGACCGGCCCGGTACCCGTGTCGGGTCCCGTACCCGGGTCGAGCCCCGGGTCCGGACCCGGACGCGGATCGGCCGGGCGGGCGCCGGGCGGCCGGTGGCGCGGCTGTCGGCCGTGGTCGCGCTGCTGGCCGCCGTCCTGCTGCCGATCGCCGCGGGCCCGGCCGGGGCGTCCCCCGCGGCGGAGCCGGCGGTCCGGCTCTCCCTGGACGAGGTGGCCAAGGGCACCGAGATCACCGTCTCCGGCACCGGTTGGCGGCCCGCGGCCCTGCTCACCCTTCTGGTCTGCGGACAGAACATGATCGGCGGCACCAACAGCTGCGCCAACGCCGACGGCCGGGTCGTCACCACCGACGCGACGGGCCGCTTCGGCAAGCAACTGCCCGTCGCCGCCCCGCCCAAGCCCTGCCCCTGCGTGGTCGCCGTGGCCACCGTCACCGGGGAACGGGCGCAGGTCCTCGCCCCGCTGAAGATCACCGGCCATCCCGAGGCCGCCCTGCCCACCGACACCGGCACGGCCCGGCTCGCCGTGCTCGCGGCGGCCCGGCTGGACGGCGGGGACGGGATCCTCACCTGGTTCGGCGCCCCGCCCTCCCGGAAGCTCGTGGTCACCCTCGGCAATCTGGGCACGGCCCCCGTCAAGGACCCCCTCTTCCAGGTCGGCACCGCCCACGGGGTGTTCGCGCCGGTGTGGGAGGAGCGCCAGTGGCGCGGCACCCTGCCGCCCGGCGGCAAGGCGCGGGTGGAACTGCCCGTGGAGCTGACCGCGGGCGCCCACGGGGACTACGCGGTCTCCGTGAAGTACGGGGAGAAGCTGCTGGTGGTGCAGCCGTGGGGGGTGGACCGGCCGTACGGGGTGGTCCTCTTCTGGGCGCTGCTCTGCCTGGTGGTGCCCGCCGCCGTGTTCCGCGTCGGCATGGCCGTGGTGGACCGGGTGCGCCCGGCCGCCGGGCCCGGCGGCCGGCATCGCGGCGCCCCGAGGCTGCCGGAGGCCGCCGCCGCGGTGACCGCCCGGCTGCCCCGACGGCCCGCCGCGCCCCGCCGGGAACCGTCCCCGCCCGTGCCCGCCCGCCGGCCCGGTCCGACCGGCGGGGGAGCGGCCGGCCCGGACGGCTCGGCCCTGCCCTGGTTCAGCCCCGATCGGGCTCCCGGCACCGCCCCGGGCGCTCCGCCCGGCTCCACCCCCGTCGAGGGGGCCGCCCCACAGACATCCGCACCGTCTGAGAACAGTCCGACGACGAAGGGACACGCGTGAAGACCCAACGGAGGGCCTGCGCGGCGGTGGTCGCGCTGCTGCTCGGCGGCGCGGGCCTGGTGCTGACGGCCGCGCCCGCCCAGGCCGCCGAGATCACGTTCAAGGTCAAGTGCCAGCCGCCCGCGGGCGGCGGCGGGCCGGTGGAGGGCGACACCACGGCCACCATCTCGGCCCCGGCCACCGCCAAGGTGGGCGACGAGGTCGACGTGGTCTGGAAGACCGTCAAGCCCGCCTCGAACAACACCGACCTCGCCGACATCCCCAAGGACTCGGTGCTGCCCACCGGGTGGCTGACGGTCGGCGGGGGCGGCGGCGAGCTCAAGGTGGTCGGGGAGAAGAAGAACCCGGCCATCCCCAAGAAGGCGCCCATGGTCATGTCCGACATGAAGGCGAAGCTGAAGCTCACCAAGGCCGGGAAGATCACCCTCACCCCGGCCCGGTACGACGTCTCCGTCACGCTCTTCGGCAGTGACTGGGTCACCAAGTGCGCCCCGGTCGGCACCCCCGCCGTCGGCCACACGATCACCGTGACGGAGGGCACCAGCGGCGGCACGACCTCGGGGACCACCTCCGGGACCACTTCGGGTACGACCTCCGGGACCACCTCCGGGACCACCTCGGGCACGACCTCCGGGACCACTGCCGGAACGACCTCGGGCGCGACCTCGGGCACCACGGCCGGCACCACGTCCGGAACGACCTCGGGGACCACCTCGGGCACCACCTCCGGGAACGCCTCCGGCGGTTCCGGCGGTCCCTCCGACGTGCCCGGCAAGGAGGTCGCGGTCACCTTCGCCTGCACCTCCCCCGGCCCGGCGAGCATCCAGTCCAAGGTCACCGTGAACGCCAAGAAGAACGGCGGGAGCTGGAACCTGACCGTCAAGACCGCCAAGGGCGTCATGAACAGCCCGGCGGCCCTCAAGCCCGGGGACCTCAAGCCCTCGATGCTGCTCCGGCTCGGCGGCGCCGACAGCGGCACCGTGGCCGTCTCCGGCTCCGGCAACCCCACCGCCATCGGCGCGAACCAGCCGGTGGACCTGGGCGACATGACGGGCACCTACAAGCCCGCCAAGTCCGGGAAGACCACCATCAGCCCCGGTGACCTGACCATCACGGCCCTGGGCACCCTGAAGATCCCCTGCAAGGCCACCTCCACCGCGGTCTCCGTGGAGCTGGACGCCGCCGCCCAGCCGGGCGGCAACAACGGCGGGGCGAGCTCCGCCAACGGCACCACCGGCGGCCTGGCCGACACCGGTGCCTCCGGCGACGGCGGCCTGCGGGCCCTCGGCCTGGTGGCGGGCACGGTCATCCTGCTCGGCGGCGCCGTCTTCACCTTCACCCCCTGGCGGCGACTGCGCGGCACCCGCTGACGCCCGTACCGCCCCCCGCCCCCCCACCGGGACCCGGCCCCCGCGGGCCCGGCGGGAACGCCGGAGGCCCGGCACACCGATCGGTGTGCCGGGCCTCCGGGCCGTACGAGGGGCGCGCGTCAGCGCACGTTGCCCATCAGGGCTTCGACCTTCTTGCGGTACATGAAGATCGCGACACCGGCGAGGATGGCGGCGAAGGCCTCGAAGGCCACCACGCCCACGCCGTCCAGCTTCACGCCGGCCAGACCCATCAGGCCCGTGACGCAGTCACCGGCGGTGACGGCGAGGAACCAGACGCCCATCATCTGGGAGGCGTACTTCTGCGGGGCCATCTTCGTGGTGACGGAGAGGCCGACCGGGGAGAGGCACAGCTCGGCGACGGTGTGCATCAGGAAGATCAGCACCAGCCACCACATGGTGACCTTGGTGTCGGTGCCCGCGGTCTGGTTCAGCGGGATGCAGAACACGAAGAACGAGGCGCCCACGATGACCAGGGCGATGGAGAACTTCACGATCGTGCTGGGCTCGCGCTTGCGGCGGGCCAGCGCCAGCCACGCCCACGCGAACAGCGGGGCCAGCAGCACCACGAAGAACGGGTTCAGGGACTGGAAGAGGACGTTCGGGAGCTCCCAGCCGAAGATGCTGCGCTCGGAGTTCGTGCTGCCGAACAGCGAGAGCGTGGAGCCACCCTGGTCGTAGATCATCCAGAACACGGCGGCGGCGACGAAGAACCAGATGAAGGCGCTCATCTTGGTCTGGTCCTCGGAGGTGAGGTCCTTGTCCCGCTTGATCCGCAGGAGCACCGCGACCGGGATGACCAGGCCGGCGATGGTGATCGGGTACAGCGCCCACTTGATGGTGAACATGTCCATCGCGACGACGGCGCCGTAGAACAGGGCCACGGCGACGAGGGCGAAGACGCTCTTGCGGATGATGCCGTCGCGCTCGACGCGGGTCAGCGGGTTCGGGACCACGCTGCTCTGCGGGTTCAGCGTGCTGCCGAAGGCCAGGAAGAAGGCCAGACCCAGACCCATGCCGACGGCGGCGAGGGCGAAGCCGAGGTGCCAGTTGACCAGCTCACCGACCATGCCGATGCCGACCGGGGCCAGCACGGCGCCCAGGTTGATGCCCACGTAGAAGATCGTGAACCCGCTGTCGCGGCGCGCGCTGTCCTGGTTGGCGTACAGGTGGCCGACCATCGTGGAGATGTTGGCCTTCAGGAGGCCGGAGCCCAGCGCGACCAGCAGCAGACCGATGAAGAACGCGATCTGGCCGGGAACGGCCAGCGCCACGTGACCACCCATGATCACGAACGCGGCGATCGTGACGGTCTTGCGGGCGCCCCAGACGCGGTCGCCGAACCAGCCGCCGGGCATGGCCATCAGGTAGACCATGGCCACGTACACGGAGTAGATGGCCGTGGCCGTCGCCGCGGTGTAGCCGAGTCCGCCGCCCTGGCTGCCCGTCGCGGCGTCGGCGCCGCCGGAGACCAAGTACAGGACGAGCAGCGCACGCATGCCGTAGTAGGAGAAGCGCTCCCACATCTCGGTCATGAACAGTGTGGCCAGGCCGATCGGGTGGCCGAGGAAGGTCTTCTCGTGGGCCGCGCCCGGAGAATCCTTCGTCAGGCTGGAAGCCATGGTCGTTCCTTGCTTCTACGGGACGCCGCGCTTCGTGAGCTCGTCGGCGCCCGGTGGGGGGCGGCCGGCACCGGCAGGGGGAAGGCTCCGCACCCCACGCCCCGGGGTCCCGCCCCCTCGTGAGGGGCGGAGGAGGTTCCTCGCCGGGATCCACGCCCCGCGCGCGTCATTGCGCACGGAGCCCGGCCCATAGGTCGTTCACTGTCCCGCGCCACCGCGGCCTTCGGTGAAGGGGGGAGGGCGGTGCGGGCAGAAAGAGAGACCTTCGACCGGTATCACGGCACAAAGGTCCCCTGTTACTGCATCAGGCGTCTCGCCACCATACGACACGACAGTGCGGCATATGGAAGGACTTGAGATATGGATCACAGGCCCCCAGGGAACCGAACCACGCATTCGAAGGGTGTCAGTCCTTCATGAGATCAGAACCGCAGGGGCGGTTCCGGGCCTCCTCAGCCCTTCCCGATCACACACCGGGGCACACGCCTCGCGGACTACCATCACCCACATGACGCGTGTACTGCTCGCCGAGGACGACGCTTCCATCTCGGAGCCCCTGGCCCGCGCCCTCCGCAGAGAGGGGTACGAGGTCGAGGTCCGCGAGGACGGACCCACCGCCCTCGACGCCGGGCTGCAGGGCGGCGTGGACCTCGTGGTGCTCGACCTCGGGCTGCCCGGCATGGACGGCCTGGAGGTGGCCCGGCGGCTGCGGGCCGAGGGCCACGGCTTCCCGATCCTCGTGCTGACCGCCCGCGCCGACGAGGTGGACACCGTCGTCGGCCTCGACGCGGGCGCCGACGACTACGTGACCAAGCCCTTCCGCCTCGCCGAGCTGCTCGCCCGGGTCCGGGCCCTGCTCCGGCGCGGCGCCACCGAGCCCGCCCAGGCCCCGGCCACCCACGGCGTCCGCATCGACGTGGAGTCCCACCGGGCGTGGATGGGCGAGGAGGAGCTCCAGCTCACCGCCAAGGAGTTCGACCTGCTGCGGGTCCTGGTCCGCGACGCGGGCCGGGTGGTCACCCGCGACCAGCTGATGCGCGAGGTCTGGGACACCACCTGGTGGTCCTCCACCAAGACCCTCGACATGCACATCTCCTGGCTGCGCAAGAAGCTGGGGGACGACGCCGCCAACCCCCGGTACATCGCCACCGTCCGCGGGGTCGGCTTCCGCTTCGAGAAGAGCTGAGCCCTCCCGCACCATGCGCCGCCGCCTCATCAACTCCACCCTCGCCGTGGTGCTCGTCGTGATCGCCGTGTTCGGGGTCTCGCTCGTCATCGTCGAGACCCGCACGATCACCAACAGCGCCCAGGAGAGCGTGGACGCCGAGGCGCTGCGGCTCGTCGGGATCGTCGAGACGGACCTGCTGGAGAAGCAGCCCGTCGACCCGACCGCCCTCGCCGAGCAGCTCGACCCCGGCCACTACGCCCGCATCACCATGCCCGGCCGGGCCCCCGTGGAGCTGGGCACCCCGCTGGAGGGCAGCGTCATCCGGGGCGACGCCCCCGGGGACCAGGGCGTCCTCGTCATCGTCGAGGAGTCCCGGAACGCCGTCACCAACGAGGTGGGCCGCACCCTGCTCGTGGTCGGGGCGGTGGCCCTGCTGGCCGTGATCGCGGCCGTCCTCCTCGCCGTCCGACAGGCCAACCGGCTGGCCCAGCCGCTCACCGACCTCGCCGAGACCGCCGAACGCCTCGGCTCCGGCGATCCCCGGCCCCGGCACAAGCGGTACGGGGTCCCCGAGCTGGACCGGGTCGCGGACGTGCTGGACTCCAGCGCCGAACGGATCGGCCGGATGCTCACCGCCGAACGGCGGCTCGCCGCCGACGCCTCCCACCAGCTGCGGACCCCGCTCACGGCGCTGTCCATGCGGTTGGAGGAGATCACGGTCACCGAGGACCTGGACACCGTGCGGGAGGAGGCCAGCATCGCCCTCACCCAGGTCGAGCGCCTCACCGACGTGGTCCAGCGGCTGCTGACGAACTCCCGGGACCCCCGCACCGGCTCCGCCGTCCCCTTCGACCTCGACGAGGTGGTCAAGCAGCAGGTGGAGGAGTGGCGCCCGGCCTACCGCAGCGCGGGCCGCGCCATCGTCCGCTCCGGCAAGCAGGGCATGCGGGCCGTGGGCACCCCGGGCGCGGTGGCCCAGGTGCTGGCCGCCCTGATCGAGAACTCCCTCATGCACGGCGGGGGCACCGTGGCCCTGCGGATCCGGGCCACCGGAAACCAGGCCGTGATCGAGGTCACCGACGAGGGGGCCGGGGTCGCCGCTGAACTGGGCAACCGGATCTTCGAGCGGGCCATCAGCGGCCGGAACTCCACCGGCATCGGCCTGGCCGTGGCCCGGGACCTCGCCGAGGCCGACGGCGGCCGTCTGGAACTGCTCCAGGCGCATCCGCCTGTCTTCGCCCTCTTCCTCAGCCGCACCGCCCCGGCACCCCAGGACCGCCCGACGACGGTCCGCTGACCCGATTCTGGGCAGGGGCAGGGGCAGGGGCAGGGGCCGCCGGAGGCGCGCCGTCGGCCGGGGCGCTCCCGCTACGGGCGGGCCGCCCGGACCGGCCCCGCCGGGGCCCCGTCCGCCGCCCCGACCACCGGCTCCGCCACGACCGCCGGCTCCGGGGCCACCCGGAACACCCAGGTCCGGTACGACCAGAACCGGAAGGCCGTGGCCACCCCGATCCCGAGGAACTTGAAGATGTTGCTCTGTAGCGGGGTGTCCCAGCCCATGCCGTAGGTCGCCGCGTACAGCAGCCCGTTCTCCACGACCAGCCCGGCGACGCTGAACAGCAGGAACAGCGTCAGCTCACGGGTGCGGCCGCTCTTGTCGCGGTCGCGGTAGGTGAAGTACCGGAACCCGACGTAGTTGAAGACGATGGCGACCACGGTGGCGATCACACTGGCCCGCACCACCTGGAGGTCGGTGGTGTTCCGGATCAGGTTGAAGACGCCCAGATTGACCAGCAGGCCGAGACCGCCGACGGCCCCGAATTTGGCGATCTCCCGGGCGAGGCCGCGGACCCGGTCCCCCAGGGCCGCCCTCGACGCGCTCATGGTGATCGTTCGCCCCTGTCAGTCGATTGCGTCAACCCGAACATGGTAGACGGCCGCCATCCGGGGCGCCCGGGGTCCGGTGGGGCTGGTGGGACAGCACCTGGTGAGGGCCCTCGTACCCGCTGTGACCAGGGGCGGCCGGTCCCCGCGCCAGCCCGGACGCCGGATACCCTGGACGGGTGACGTTCCCGGTAGTCGGCATGGTCGGCGGCGGACAGCTCGCCCGCATGACCCACGAGGCGGGTATCCCCCTCGGCATCAGATTCAAGATCCTCAGTGACACGCCCCAGGACTCGGCGGCCCAGGTCGTCGGCGATGTCGTCATCGGCGACTATCGCGACCTGGAGACGCTCCGCGCCTTCGCGCGCGGCTGTGACGTGATCACCTTCGACCACGAACACGTACCCACCGAACACCTACGGGCCCTGGAAGCGGACGGCATCCCCGTCCGACCGGGGCCCGACGCGTTGGTGCACGCCCAGGACAAGGGGGTGATGCGCGCCCGCCTCGACGAGATCGGCGCGCCCAGTCCCCGCCACCGGATCGTCTCCGATCCGGCGGACGTGGCCGCCTTCGCCGAGGAGGTCGGGGGCTTCCCCGTCATCCTCAAGACGGTGCGCGGCGGCTACGACGGCAAGGGAGTGTGGTTCGTCCGCGCCCCCGAGGAGGCGGCGGCCCCCTTCCAGGCGGGCGTGCCCGTCCTCGCGGAGGAGAAGGTGGACTACGTCCGCGAACTCGCCGCCAACATCGTCCGCTCCCCGCACGGCCAGGCCGTGGCCTACCCCGTCGTGGAGTCCGTCCAGGTGGACGGGGTCTGCGACACGGTCATCGCCCCCGCCCCGAACCTCTCCGAGGAGCTCGCGGGCCAGGCCCAGACCCTCGCCCTGCGGATCGCCGCCGAACTCGGCGTGACCGGCCACCTGGCCGTGGAGCTCTTCGAGACCACGGACGGCCGGATCCTCGTCAACGAACTGGCGATGCGCCCGCACAACTCCGGGCACTGGACCCAGGACGGCGCGATCACCTCCCAGTTCGCCAACCACCTGCGCGCCGTCCTCGACCTGCCGCTGGGCGACCCGCGCCCGCGCGCGCCCTGGACGGTCATGGCCAACGTGCTCGGCGGGGACTACCCCGACATGTACGCGGCGTACCTGCACTGCATGGCCCACGACCCGCAGCTCAAGATCCACATGTACGGCAAGGACGTGAAGCCCGGCCGCAAGGTCGGACACGTCAACACCTTCGGCGACGACCTGGACGACGTGCTGGAGCGCGCCCGTCACGCTGCCGGCTACCTCCGAGGAACAATCACCGAATGAGCACCTCTCCCCTCATCGGCATCGTGATGGGCTCCGACTCCGACTGGCCCGTCATGGAGGCCGCGGCCCAGGCCCTCGACGAGTTCGAGATCCCCTACGAGGTGGACGTCGTCTCCGCCCACCGGATGCCCCGCGAGATGATCGCGTACGGCGAGGAGGCCGCCGACCGCGGGCTCAAGGCGATCATCGCGGGCGCGGGCGGGGCCGCCCACCTGCCCGGCATGCTCGCCTCCGTCACCCCGCTCCCGGTCATCGGCGTGCCCGTGCCGCTGAAGTACCTGGACGGCATGGACTCCCTGCTCTCCATCGTGCAGATGCCCGCCGGGGTCCCCGTGGCCACCGTCTCCGTGGGCGGCGCCCGCAACGCCGGCCTCCTCGCGGCCCGGATCCTCGCGGGCCAGGACCCGGAGCTGCTCGCCCGGATGCGCGAGTTCCAGCAGGAGCTCAACGACCAGGCCACCGAGAAGGGCCGCCGGCTGCGCACCAAGGTCGCGGGCCAGGAGTCCTTCGGGTTCGGCAAGTGACCCCGGGTGCCGCCGGCGAGCGGCTCGCGGAGGCCCGCGAGCTGCTCGCCGCGCACCCCGTCGTGGACGGGCACAACGACCTCCCGTGGGCCCTGCGCGAGCAGGCCGACTACGACTTCGCGCGGCTGGACATCGCCGCCGACCAGTCCGGCCGGCTCCACACCGACCTGGCCCGGCTGCGGTCGGGCGGGGTCGGCGCCCAGTTCTGGTCGGTGTACGTCCGCTCCGACCTGGCCGGGGACTCCGCGGTCAGCGCCACCCTGGAGCAGGTGGACGCCGTCGGCCAGCTGATCGACCGGCACCCGGGCGAACTGGTCCGGGCCCTCACCGCCGACGACGTGGAACGGGCCCGCGGCGAGGGCCGCATCGCCTCCCTCATGGGGGCCGAGGGCGGCCACTCCATCCACAACTCGCTGGGCACCCTGCGCGCGCTGTACCGGCTGGGGGTCCGCTACCTGACCCTCACCCACAACGACACCATCGACTGGGCGGACTCGGCGACCGACGAGCCCCGGCACGGCGGGCTCACGGAGTTCGGCCGCGAGGTGGTCCGGGAGATGAACCGGATCGGCATGCTCGTGGACCTCTCGCACGTGGCCGACACCACCATGCGCGACGCCCTCGACACCAGCACCGCGCCGGTGATCTTCTCGCACTCCTCGGCCCGGGCGGTCTGCGACCACCCGCGCAACGTCCCCGACGACGTCCTGGAGCGGCTGCCCGCCAACGGCGGCGTGGCCATGGCCACCTTCGTGCCCAAGTTCATCCTGCCCGCCGCGGTGGCCTGGACCGCCGCCGCGGACGAGAACCTGCGCGCGCACGGCTTCCACCACCTCGACACCACCGCCCCCGCGATGGCCCTGCACCGGGCCTTCGAGGAGGCGCACCCGCGGCCGATCGCCACGGCGGCCACCGTGGCCGACCACCTGGACCACATGCGCGAGGTCGCGGGCGTGGACCACATCGGCATCGGCGGGGACTACGACGGGACGGCCTTCACCCCGGCCGGCCTGGACGACGTCGCGGGCTACCCGAACCTGGTCGCGGAGCTCCTCACCCGCGGCTGGTCCGCCGCCGACCTGGCCAAGCTGACCTGGTCCAACGCGGTCCGGGTGCTCCGGGACGCCGAGTCCGTGGCCGCCTCGGCCGCCGCCGCCGGCACCCCGCCCTCCTGGGCGCGGCCCTAGTACCGCCGCGGTACCACCGTCCCCCGGCCCTCCCGGGGGGCGCGCCCGCACCGGCCCCGCTGCCGGGTCCCCGCCCACCGGGGGCCCGGCAGCGGCGTTTCCGGCGGCGGGCCGTCGGGTCCGAACGTGCGTCCACCCGAACGCCACGTCCCACGCGAACCCAGCAGCCCCACGTGTCACGGTGGCAACGAGTCTCCCCGCTGCCGCCGAACCCGGAGCGCACCACATGGCCGACCTGCAGGATGAACAGTCCCCCCTGGGCCCCGACTCCGGGGCGCTCGGGGCCGAGGATCCCGCGCGCCGCCTCGAAGCCGCCGCTCCGGCCGCCGAACCGGGAGCCCTCGAACGGGCCGCCGCCCTGCTCGCCGTCCACCCCGTGGCCGACGGGCACAACGGCCTGGCCCGGATCCTGCGGAACCGCCCGTACCACGACATCTCCACCCCGGAACCGACCGTGGACACCGACGTGCCGCGTCTGCGGGCGGGCGGGGTCGGCGCCCAGTTCTGGTCCCTGCTCGTCCCGGGCGCCGAGGACGGGGGCGCGGACGGCGCCGTGGACCGGATCCTCGCGGAGACCCTGGAACAGATCGACGTCGGCCGCGGCCTGATCCGCCAGTACCCCGACGCCCTCCGCCTGGCGCTGACCGCCGACGAGATGGCCGACGCCCGCAACCGCGGCCGCATCGCCTCCTTCCTCGGACCGGTCTCCGGGCGCACCCTCACCGACTCCCTGGGCACCCTGCGGGCCTTCCACGCCCTCGGCGTCCGCAGCCTGGCACCGGCGGGCGCCGACTGGGCGCGCGGCGGCCTGACCCCCTTCGGGCACGAGGTGGTGCGCGAGGCCAACCGGCTCGCGGTGCTCCTCGACCTCACCGGCTGCGATCCGGCGACCGCGCTCCGGACCATCGGGGCCTCCAAGGCCCCCGTGCTCTTCTCGCACTCCGCCGCCGCCGCGCTGCGACCCCACCCGCACAACGTCCCCGACGAGCTCCTGGAGGCCCTGCGGGCCGCCAAGGGGCTGTGCATGGTGCCCCTCACGGCGGACCGGACCGGCCCCCGGATCCGGGACGTCGCCGACCACTTGGACCACGTCCGCGCGGTGGCCGGTCCGCACGGGGTCGGCCTGGCCGGGGTGTACGGGACCGAACCGCCGGCCGCCCGCCCCGAGGGCCTCTCCGACCCCTCCGGCTATCCGCGACTCATCGCCGAACTCCTCGACCGGGGCTGGCCGGAGCCCGATGTCTCCCTGCTGACCTGGGGCAACGCGCAGCGGGTGCTGCGCGACGCGGAGTTCACCGCGCGCGCCGCCCTGCACCGACGTCCCGCCTGACGGGCGGGACTCCCTCCCCCGGGGCCCTTCCCCGCCCCGGGGGAGGACGCCCCGCCGGCCAGCATCGGCATCGGGTCGGTGCCGACCGTGCC
>NZ_JBEOSD010000136.1:0-22426 GCF_040302735.1 Streptomyces sp. NPDC097619
CCCCCCGGTGGATGTCCAGGGCGCAGGCCGACGTGGGCTTGCCGATCTGCGTGAGCGGACCGGCTCCATCGAACGCCTCATGACGCACCCGGAAGGGGACACCCCCCTTCGTCCGGGAGCGGGACTCCTCAGGAGGTGATGTCCTTGCGCGCGAAGCCCCGGAAGGCCAGCGCGAAGAGGACCAGCGCGTACGCCGTGGAGACCGCGGCCCCCCGGAGCATGCCGCCCCATTCCAGCTGCGGCTGGAGGGCGTCGGCCCAGGCGAACTGCCAGTGCGCGGGCAGGAACTCGCGCCAGTCACCGAGGGCGGTGACCGCGTCGAGGACGTTGCCCGCGATGGTCAGGCCCACCGCCCCGCCGACGGCGCCCAGCGGCGCGTCGGTGCGCGTGGACAGCCAGAACGCCAGTCCGGCGGTGACGAGTTGGGAGACGAACACATACCCGGTGGCCAGGGCGAGCCGGGGCAGCGGCGCGGCGGACAGGGTGCCGCCCGTGGGCAGGTGCAGCGGGCCCCAACCGTAGGCGACGGACCCGACCGCCAGGGCGACCAGCGGCAGCAGCACGATCGCGGCCAGGCTGAAGCCCAGCGCGACCGCGAGCTTGCTCCACAGCAGTCGCCACCGGGGCACGGGGGCCGCCAGCAGGTAGCGCAGCGAGGACCAGCTCGCCTCCGAGGCCACGGTGTCCCCGCAGAACAGCGCCACCGGGATGACCAGCAGGAAGCCGGCGGACACGAACAGGCAGGTGGCCGCGAAGTTCGCGGCCGACTGGGTGGCCACGTCCATCAGGGTGATCCGACCGCCGCCGCCCCGGTCGTCCGAGGGGCCGCCGCCCACCGCGAAGGCGATGACCAGCACGAAGGGCAGGGCGACCAGGATCCCGCCCATCACCAGGGTCCGGCGGCGACGCCACTGCCGCAGCGCCTCCACCCGCAGCGGCAGGGTGTGCCGCGCCCGGTAGCCGGGTGCGGACTCCGCCGCCGCCCGCGTCGTCCGCGGTTCCTCGCGCACGCTCATGCCGCACCTCCGATCAGGGTCAGGAACGCGTCTTCGAGCCGCCGGTGCGGGCCCGCCCCGGTCACCGGCACTTCCAGCCGCACGAGTTCGGCGATCAACCGGGCCGGGCCGGCCCCGTCCAGGCGGACGAGCAGTCCCTCCTCGGTGCGGACCACCGAGGCCACGCCCTCCAGGGCGGCGGCCTTGGCCAGGGCCGAGTCGTCGACGGGGCCGTCGACGGTGACCAGCAGGGTGTCCCCGCCGCCGGTGATCTCCGCCACCGGTCCGGCCTGCACGAGCCGGCCGCGGTCCATGACGACCAGGTGCGTGCAGGACTGCTCCACCTCGGACAGGAGGTGGCTGGAGACGATGACGGTCCGTCCGGCGGCGGCGTACCGGATCATCACCTCGCGCATCTCGCGGATCTGCGGCGGGTCCAGGCCGTTGGTCGGTTCGTCGAGGATGAGGAGGTCGGGCAGGCCGAGCATGGCCTGCGCCAGGGCGAGCCGCTGTCGCATGCCCTGGGAGTAGGTGCGCACGGCCCGGTCGAGGGCGTCGCCGAGGCCGGCGATCTCCAGGGCCTCCGCCAGGTGCGCGTCCTCCGGGGGGCGACCGGTGGAGCGCCAGTACAGGTCCAGGTTGGCCCGGCCGGTGAGGTGCGGCAGGAATCCGGCGCCCTCCACGAAGGCCCCGACCCGGGACAGCACCGGGGCGCCGGGTCGGATCGCGTGGCCGAAGACGCGGACCTCGCCGGCGTCCGGCCGGATCAGCCCCATCAGCATGCGCAGCGTGGTCGTCTTGCCCGCGCCGTTGGGTCCGAGCAGGCCGAGGACCTGGCCGCGTTCCACGGTGAAGGACAGGTCGCGGACCGCGTACCGGTCGGAGCCCTTGGCGTACCGCTTGGTCAGTCCGGTGATCCGCAGCGGCACCTCGGCGAGCTCCGGGGCCGGGGCGGGCGCCGGGCCGGTGCCGCGCCTGCGGGCGTCCAGGAGCAGGAGGCCGGCCAGGACCAGGGCTCCGGTCGGCAGGCCCCACGCCCACCAGGGCAGTGCGGCCTCCCCGGTTGCGAGGTCGGTGACGGTGGGCACGGTGAGCGGGCCCTCGACGGCCGCCGTGTACGCGGCGGGCGCGGCCGGGGTGGCGTAGCCGAGGTCGGTGGCGGCCAGGACCAGCCGGAGCCGGTGGCCGGAGCGGACCTCGTGGTCCACCGCCGGCAGGGTCAGGGAGAGGGTGCGGCCCTTCGCGGCGTCGGTGACGCGGACGGGGGCGGCGAGCTGTCCGGGGAGCAGCTGCTGCCGGCCGTCCGGTCCCACGTCGTACACCTTGCCGAAGAGGACGGCGGAGCCGTCGGCGGCGGTGGACGTGACGCGGACCCGCACGGTGGGGGTGCCGGTGATCCGCAGGTCGCGGTCGAGGGTCTTCGACTCGAAGCGAGCGTACTGGCCTGGGAAGTCCACCGACAGCCCGGTGCCGAAGGCGGCGAGCCCGCCGCCGAGGCCGGGCAGCGAGGACAGGGCGGGCGGGGCGCCGCCGGCCGGGTTGGCGAACTCCTGCGGGCGTCCGGTGAGGGCGAACTCCCGGCGGCCGTCGCCGTCGAGCCCGGGGTAGCGGTCCGCACCGGCCCCGCGCAGCTGTACCTCGCCGTCGGTGGTGTCGATGCCGCCGGTGCGGGTGACCCGGAAGGCCGGGCCGGTGTCCACGCCCCGGTCCTCCTTGAGGTGGCGGTCGAACCAGCCGCGGACGCGGTCCTCCACGCGGCCCGATTCGCGCATCCCGCCGTCGTGCCCGCCGGCCGCCCAGTCCACGGCGACCTCGGCACCGTTGCCGGCGATGGTGCGGGCCATGGCGTCGGCCTGGTCCAGCGGGAAGAGGGAGTCGGCCTGCCCCTGCACGATCAGCGTGGGGACCTTGATCCGGGCGCCGACGGCGGCCGGGCTGCGGCGCTCCAGGAGGGCGCGGGCGGCCGGGTCGGGGCGGCCCGCGACAGCCACCCGCTCGTACATGGCGCACAGTTCGGGCTGGAACCGTCCGCAGCCCACGGGCGCGGCGGCGGGCCCGGCGGCGGTGCGGGCGGGGCCGGCGGCCCCGGGTGCCGTGGCCTGCGCCCCGGTGCCGGGGAGGGATCCGCTGCCGAAGAACACCCCGGCCCACAGCTTCTTGAACACGTCCCGGGGGAACAGGGCGTCCGCCAGGTCCCAGTAGGCGATGACGGGGGCGATGGCGTCCACGCGTCGGTCGTACCCGGCGGCGAGCAGGGCGGCGGCCCCTCCGTAGGAGGCCCCGGTGACGCCCACCCGGGGGTCGCCGGGGGCGTCGAGGGTCACCTCGGGGCGGGTCGCCAGCCAGTCCACGAGCCGCCGGACGTCCGCGCCCTCGTGGGCGGGGTCGTTCAGGCCGATGCTGCCGCCGGAGGCGCCGAAGCCGCGCGCCGACCAGGTGAGCACCGCGTACCCGGCGGCAGCGAGCCGTTCCGCCTGCGGGCGGACGTCCTCCTTGCTGCCGCCGAACCCGTGTCCGAGCAGCACCGCGGGGCGGCGGCCGGCGCCGCCCGCGGTGAAGAAGGAGGTGTCGACGGCGGCGCCGGGCATCTCCATCGTCCGGTCGGTGCGCCGCACCTCCGGGGGCCCGTCGGAGGCGGTGGCGCTCCAGGTGCCGGCGCCCACCGCCACCAGGAGGGCGGCGGCGCCCGCGAGCAGGCGGCCACGGCGCCCGGGCATTCTGATCCTCATGCCCGAACCCTAGACGGCGGGCACCACGGGGACGGCGGACCACGGGGGGACCCGCGCCCCCTCCCTGCGGCGTACACCCGGAGGGCCGCGTACCGCACCCGCAGTACGGCGCCGGCCAGGTGCGCACCGCCGTGGGTCCGCATCGCGGAACGGATTCGTCCGTGATGCGGACAGGACTTGCCCCCGCGGGAAGGGCGCCGCGAGGATGCGCCCATGGCCCCCGTACTCGTATCGCGTCGACACGTAGACCTGCTGCGCGTGTCCGCCATGCTGTGTCGGGCCGTTTCCCGCCGCGCGTACGGCTGTTGATCCCCTGATCGGCCGCTGACCGGCCGCCGGTCGGCACGCGCCCCCTCCGCAGGACCCCTCTCCGCACGACCTCTCGCCGTCGCGCACCCCCTGGCGTTCCGCGCCGTGGTCGTGCGACGCCGCTCGGCCGTCCGTCGTCCCGCCCTCTCCACGCGTCGCCCCTTCCTAGGGGTGGCACGTGTCATTCCGCTGCTCCGACGAGGTTCCCCATGCCGGAAGACCCGCTCCTGCTCCACTGGTTCCTGCCCACCGGCGGGGACGGCCGCGACCCCGGCGGGGTCACCGCCGTCCAGGCCCGCACCGGCGCCGCCACCCGGCGCCCCGCCGACGTCCCCTACCTGACCCAGGTGGCCCGCGCCGCCGAACAGGCCGGATTCCACTCGCTGTTGACGCCCGTAGGGCTGGGCTGCGTCGACCCGTGGATCCTCACCTCCGCGCTGGCCCAGCACACCGACCGCATCGGGTTCCTGGTGGCCTTCCGCGCCGGATTCGCCAGCCCGACCCTGCTCGCCCAACAGGCGGACGCCTTCCGCCGGTTCGCGGGCGGACGACTCGCGCTGAACGTGGTGACCGGCGGGGACCCCGTCGAACAGCGGGCATACGGAGACCACTTGGCGCACGACGACCGCTACGCCCGCACCGACGAGGTCATGACCGTCCTGCGCACCCTGCTGGAGGGCGGGACCGCCGACCACGACGGCGCCCACGTACGCGTGTCGGGCGCCCGACTGACCGCTCCCGCCCTGGAGCACCCCGTGCCCCTCTACTTCGGCGGGGCCTCCCCGGCCGCCGAGGAGGTCGCCGCACGGCGGGCCGACGTGCAGCTCCTCTGGGGCGAACCGCCCGCCGCCCTCGCCGTCCGGATCTCCCGACTGCGCGAACGCGCCCGCGCGGCGGGCCGGACCGTGCGGTTCGGCCTGCGCCTGCACGTGATCACCCGTGACACCGCCGCCGAGGCGTGGGGCGAGGCGGACCGGATCCTCGCCGGGCTCGACCCGGAGGCCGTCCGGTCCAGCCAGGCCCGGTTCGCGGCCATGGACTCCACCGGTCAGGCCCGGATGACGGCCCTGCACGGCGGGATCGCCGAGGCCGGACGACTCATCGTGGCACCGAACCTGTGGGCCGGCATCGGGCTGGTCCGCGAGGGCGCCGGCACCGCCCTGGTCGGCTCGCACGACGAGGTGGCCGCCCGGATCGCCGAGTACCGGGGCCTGGGCATCGACGAGTTCGTCCTCTCCGGGTACCCGCACCTGGAGGAGGCGTACCGGGTCGGCGAGGAAGTCGCCCCGCGGCTCCGCGCGCTCGTCGGGGCCGCCGCGTGACCGCCCCCGCGAACGCCCCGGCCCCGACCCGACCCGGGGACGGCGTACCCGACGGTCCCGGGCCCGCGCCGGGATCCCCCCGCCGGGAGCGGCTGCGCCGCGCCCTCCGCTGGGGAATCCTGCGCGCCGTCGCTCTCGCGGTGCTGCTGGCGGCCTGGCAGGCCGTGGTGGCGGCCGAGGTGTGGCCGCGGGTGCTGGTGCCCTCGCCCGGAGAGGTCTGGCGACAGTTCGTCCTCACCTCAGGCGTCCACGACGGGGTGCGCGGCTACGGCGGCCACCTGCTCGTCGAGCACCTCGGGGTCAGCCTCGGCCGGATCGGCACCGGCTCCGCCTACGCCGTGCTCGTCGGGGTCCCGCTGGGCCTGCTGATCGGCACGATCCGACCGCTGGCCGTGGTCCTGGAACCCGCCGTGACCTTCCTGCGGACCCTTCCCCCGCTGGCGTACCTCTCCCTGCTCGTCATCTGGTTCGGCATCGACGAGGCCCCCAAGATCTGGCTGCTCGTCATCGCGGCGCTCCCCCCGATCGCCGCGGCGACCGCCGCCGCCGTGCGCACCGTGCCCGAACAGCTCGTCGAGGCCGCCCGGGCCCTCGGCTCCGGACCGGTGGCCCTCCTCCTGTCGGTACGGCTGCCGGCCGCCCTGCCCGAGATCCTCACCGGCATCCGGATCGCCGTGGGCGTCGCCTACACCTCGGTGGTCGCCGCGGAGACGGTCAACGGCGTGCCCGGCATCGGCGGCATGATCCGGGACGCCCAGCGCTACAACCAGACCGCCCTCGTGATCGCGGGCATCCTCGCGATCGGCCTGTCCGGGATCGTGCTCGACGCGCTGCTGCGCCTCGTGGAGCGGTCCGCCGTGCCCTGGCGCGGCCGGACCTGACCGTCCGGGCGATCCCCCGAGCACCCCTGCTCCCCGTTCACCTTCGCCTTCCGCCTCCCGCCTTCACATCCCACGCCACCCCACCCCCGGACCGGAGTCCCGTCATGCCCGCACGTCCCTCCCGCCGCACCCTCCTGCTGTCCGCCGCCGTCACCCTGGCCCTCGCGGCCGGCACCACCGCCTGCGGTGCGGGCGACACCGACGGCGGCTCCGCCGGGCGCGTCACGGTGCGCATCGCCTACCAGGCGATACCCAACGCCGACCTGGTCGTGAAGAACCAGGGACTCCTGGAGAAGGCCCTCCCGGACGCGGAGGTGAAATGGGTGAAGTTCGAGTCCGGCGGCGACGTCAACACCGCCGTCATCGCCGGGTCGGTGGACCTCGGCCTGGCCGGCTCCAGCCCCGTGACCAAGGGGCTCTCGGCCCCGCTGGACATCCCGTACAAGGTGGTGTGGATCCACGACCTCATCGGGGACAACGAGGCCCTGGTCGCCAAGCCGGGCATCGGCTCGGTGAAGGACCTGGTGGGGAAGAAGGTGGCCACGCCCTTCGGGTCCACCGCCCACTACTCCCTGCTCGCCGCGCTCACCGCGGCCGGCGTGGAACCCTCCGCGGTGAAGACCATCGACCTCCAGCCGCAGGACGCGCTCGCCGCGTGGAAGCGCGGGGACATCGACGCCGCCTACGTGTGGACGCCCACCCTGGGCGAGCTGACCCGGGACGGCAAGGTGCTGATCAGCAGCCGGGAGCTGGCCCGGCAGGGCAAGCCCACCGCCGACCTGGGCGTGGTCACGAACGCCTTCGCGAAGAAGCACCCCGAGGTGGTCACCGCCTGGATCAAGGCCCAGGACCAGGCCGTCGCCCAGACGCGCACCGCGCCGGAGCGGGCCGCGAAGTCCATCGGCGCGGAGCTCGGGTTGACGCCCGAGGAGGCCCGGCGGCAGCTGTCCCAGCTCGTCCTGCTGAGCGCTCGGGAGCAGGCCGGACCCGACTACCTGGGCACGCCCGGGGCCCCCGGAAAGCTGGCGGCGAACCTGCGCGACGCCGCCGTGTTCCTGAAGGGGCAGAAGGCCGTGGACGCGGTGCCGGACGCGTCGGTCTTCGGTCGCGCCCTCGCGGTGGAGGAGCTCGCCCGTGCCACGAACTGAGGAACTCCCCTCGCCCGGCGACCGATCCGCGGCCGTCGACGGAGCACCGGCCACCGGGACCCCGCTCGTGGAGCTCGTCGGCGTCTCGGTGCGCTACGGGGCGGCGGGCCGTGCGTTCACGGCCCTGGAGGAGGTGGACCTGAGGATCGCCCCGGGCGAGTTCGTGGTCCTGGTCGGGCCCTCGGGCTGCGGGAAGACCAGCCTGCTGCGGGTGGTCGCGGGCTTCGAACGACCCGCCGCCGGACAGGTCCTCGTCCGGGGCGCGGCCCCCCGCCCCGGGGCGGACGCGGGCGTGGTCTTCCAGCAACCGCGGCTGTTCCCCTGGCGGACGGTCGGGGGGAACCTCGCCTTCGCGCTGGCACGGGCGGGCGTCCCGCGCTCCGCCCGGCCCGCCCGGATCGCGGAACTGCTGGACCGCGTGGGCCTGCCGGGCACGGCGGGTCGGCGGACCTGGGAACTGTCCGGCGGCCAGCAGCAGCGGGTGGCCCTCGCCCGGGCGCTGGCGGCCGAACCGGCCCTCCTGCTGATGGACGAGCCCTTCGCCGCGCTCGACGCGCTGACCCGGGAGCGGCTCCAGGAGGAGGTCCGGGAGTTGGCCGGGCGCCTCGGGACGACGGTGCTGTTCGTGACGCATTCGGCGGAGGAGGCCGTACTGCTCGGCTCGCGCGTGCTGGTGATGGCCGCGGGTCCGGGGCGGGTGGTGGCGGAGCTGCCGGTGGACCTGGATCGGGGCCCCGGTACGGACGTGTCCGCGGTGCGGGGCTCCGCCGGGTTCGCGGAACTCCACGCGCGGCTCACCGCCCTCATGCGGACCTGACGGGGGCGGTCGGGGCGCGGGACGGGCCCACGGGGGCGGCCGGGGCGGCCGCGGCGGAGCCGCCACCCGGACGGCGGACGGGGTCCGTCCCGACCGTTGACACGAACGGGTGCCGCCCGCCGGTCGTTCCCCGCCCTCCGGGCCGGTGCGGGAGCGGCCCGCGGCCCGTCCGACCCCTTCGGCTGCGCGGCGGGCGGTGCGGCGGACCGGCCGCCGGCCCGTACCCTCCGGACCGCCCCACCCACCCCCATCCGAAGGGCAGTTCCATGACCGTCAGCCTCATCAGCCGCGCGTACGACCGGACGTTCGACATGCTCGACGCGGACGTCAACGGCGTCCTGGAGGAGCGGGACTTCACCGTCCTCGCCGAGTCCATCGCCCGGGCGACCGGTCTGGCCGAGGGCTCCGGCAAGAAGACCGCGCTGCTCCGCGAGTGGCACCGCTGCTGGGCGCTGCTCCTGGAGAACGCCGACGCCGACCGGGACGGCCGGGTGACCCGCGAGGAGTTCCACCACGCGATGGCCCGGTCCTACGGCGACCGGGAACTGCTGGAGCGGAACCTGCGGGCCTGCCTCGAAGCGGAGTTCGCCGCCATCGACGCCGATGACGACGGGGTCGCCGCCGTCGAGCAGATGCGCTCCTTCTTCACCGCATGGGGCCTGGGCCCGGAGCAGGCGGCGGCCTCGGCCGAACGCCTCGACACCGACGGGGACGGCTTCGTGAGCCTGGCCGAGTACCTGGCGGGCTGGACGGGCTTCCTGCTGGCCGAGGAGGCCGAGGGCGAGGCGGGCACGCTGCTCGACCCGCTGGCCTGAGCCGCCGGGCCCGCCCCTCCGGGCGGGTCCGGTCGGCGGCACGGGGCCGCCGCCCTCCGGATTCCGAACGGGACCGGGGGCGGCGGTCCTTCTCGTGGGTAATAGATATCTGCATCCGCTCCGCGACCGCGAACGCGGAAATCTCCGCCCTCTTATATCGGGGACGGCCCGGCCGGCGGTCCGCGATCCATTTCTCCGCGATCGGGAGCGGGGCCGGATCCCGAAAGCAAACCGGATGGGCTTTCCGCATTTCCCGAAGGCGGCGGACATGGCCGCCGGCATATTCACAGGAGCCTGACGTCAAGATCAGGTAAAGGATGAAGAGGCTGTGAATTCCCGGTGAGGCCCCCGCGACACCCCCGGGGCCCGGACCGCGCGGAACAGAAGCCTCCACAGGACCCTCAGGGAGGGCCTCCAGCGGGGCTCGGACGCGCGTTTGTCAGTCATTGTCAGTGCGGTTCCGGCCGCGCGTGAAGATCCGCTTCCGGGTTCGGGCGCCGACCGGGAAATGGACCGTCCCCCCAGGTCACGAGCGGTTTCCCAGCAGTACCCGAGCCCCGGCCGGGGAACCCCCGGCGGCCCCGTCTTCGCAGCTTGGACGCAGATTGCACACATCCCCTCTCCAGACGGCGCCCGATGCTCTAGATTGGCCCTGCCCCGGCGCATGGACACGGGGCGACAAATGACGATCTGTGGGCCCGTATACCGCGGGCGGCCGACGGCTGCCCTCGCGGGAGCCGTCCCCGGAGATCGATTCGTGGAATCCGAAGAGGGGGGCGCACGGAACATCCGTGATTTGAGCGGGTTCCCGAGCGACTCGAGACTCTGATAGAACATGCGGGTCCGCTACCGCCTGGGCGGATTATCCGCGTAGCGCAGCAATAGCCGGTAAGCCATTACCGGGAGGTACCGCCTCCCGGGCGAATAACAGTGTGCGGCCCTGGGCCGGATCACTGGCGACCTGGGGGGGTCCTGTGCGTCAGAGGGAATTAGTCGACCCGTTTCCGGCTGCGCGCGGGCGGCCGGCTGACGGGCCCATAGACAAGCCCACCGTCGACTGGGAACAGCGGTACCGACGTGCCGTCATCACCGGTGACACGGTGGCCACCGCGCTCGTCGTGGCGACGATCGGAGCCCTGTTCGGGGCCCGGGACGCGGCCAACTGGCACGAGAAGTGGGGCATCCTCGCCGTCGGCACGGAGCTGCTGGTCCTGGGCTCCCTCGCCGTCGGCCGGGCCTGGGCCCCCGCCGTACTGGGCCAGGGCGCCGAGGAGTTCCGGCGGCTCAGCCGCTCGCTCTTCGCCACGGCCGTGGTCCTCGCGCTCGGCGGGATCGCCCTCACCTCGCGCAACATCAAGCTCTGGATCTTCGTCGCCCTGCCCGCCGTGGCCCTGGTCACCCTGGCCGCGCGGTACGGACTCCGCCTGCTGCTCCACGAACAGCGCAAGCAGGGCCGGTGCCTGCGGCCCGTCCTGGCCGCGGGCAGCCCCGACACCGTCCTCGACCTCATCACCCGGGTCCGCAGGTTCCCGCACCTGGGATGGCGGGTGGACGCCGTCTGCACCCCCGACGGCCTCGGGCCCGACGGCGCCGACCAGTTGGACGGAGTACCGGTCGTCGGTCCGCTCACGGACGTGGCCGGACACGTGCACCGCGACGGCTACCGCGTCGTCGCCGTCACCCCCGACCCGCACTGGTCCCCCGACCAACTGCAACGACTCGCCTGGAACCTGGAGGGCCGCGACGCCGAAATGGTCGTCGCCCCCGGGCTGATGGAGGTGGCCGGACCCCGCCTGCACGTGGACGCGGTGCTCGGCATCCCGCTGCTGCGGGTCAGCATGCCGATCTTCACCGGCGGCCCCCGCGCGGTGAAGGAAGTGGTCGACCGGACCGGCGCGGCCCTGCTGATCCTGCTGTTCGCACCGTTCATGGCCCTGGTCGGACTGCTCGTCGTGCTCGACAGCCGGGGCGGGGTCTTCTACCGCCAGCGGCGGGTCGGCAAGGACGGCCGCGAGTTCACCATGGTCAAGTTCCGCACCATGAACGCCGGGGCGCACGCCGAACGCGCCGCCCTGGCCGACCTCGACGAAGGCGCCGGGCTGCTGTTCAAGATGCGCCGGGACCCACGGGTCACCCGCGTGGGCTCCACCCTGCGCCGGTACTCGATCGACGAACTCCCGCAGCTGTTCAACGTCCTCACGGGCTCCATGTCGCTCGTGGGACCCCGGCCGCCGCTGCCGGAGGAATGCGCCCGCTACGCCCCGGACATCCGGCGGCGGCTGCTCGTCAAGCCCGGCCTCACCGGGCTCTGGCAGGTCAGCGGACGCAGCGACCTGCCGTGGGAGGAAGCGGTCCGGCTGGACCTCCGCTACGTGGAGGACTGGTCGCTCGCCCTCGACACGGTGATCTTGTGGAAGACCCTGCGCGCGGTGGTCCAGGGGCAGGGGGCCTACTGATGCGCGTCCAGCGCAATCCGCTCAGTGCACGAACGGCAGGCCACGAGGAAGTGGCCGGGGGGAGGAAGACGGCATGAAGGTCAGCGTCTTAGGACTGGGATACGTCGGCTGCGTGACGGCGGCGTGCCTGGCCAGCCTGGGGCACGAGGTCATCGGCGTGGACGTCAGCCAGGTGAAGGTGGAACTGGTCAACGACGGCAAGGCGCCGGTGGTCGAGGAACGCATCGGCGAGCTCATCGCCGAAGTGGTGGGCAGCGGAGCACTGCGGGCCACCACCGACGTCCGCGAAGCGATCATGAACAGCGAGGTGTCGCTGGTCTGCGTGGGCACCCCCTCGGAGCCCAACGGCAGCCTGTGCACCACCTTCCTGGAGCGGGTCACCGAGCAGATCGGGGCCGCGGTGGCCGAACGGGGCGGACGACAGACCGTCGTCTACCGCAGCACCATGCTCCCGGGCACCTGCCTCAACCTGCTCGTCCCGATCCTGGAGAAGTACACCGGCGGCACCGCCGGAGTCGACTTCGGCGTCGCGGTCAACCCGGAGTTCCTCCGGGAGGGCACCAGCGTGCGGGACTTCTTCGACCCGCCCAAGACCGTGATCGGCGAACTCGACGCCGCCAGCGGCGACGTGCTCGCCGCCCTGTACGAGGGACTGCCCGGCGAGGTGTTCCGGGTACCGATCCCCACCGCCGAGGCCATCAAGTACGCCGACAACGCCTTCCACGGCCTGAAGATCGGCTTCGCGAACGAGCTGGGCGCCGTGTGCCACGCCCTCGGCGTCGACTCCCACCAGGTCATCGACGTGTTCCTGGCCGACCGCAAGCTCAACATCAGCCCCGCCTACCTGCGGCCCGGCTTCGCCTTCGGCGGCTCCTGCCTGCCCAAGGACCTGCGCAGCCTGGTGCACGCGGCCCGGCAGGCCGACGTCTCCGTACCGATCCTCGCCCACGTGCTCCCCTCGAACGCCGAGCACCTCCAGCGGGCCGTCGAACTCGTCGAACGCACCGGCAAGCGCCGGATCGGCCTCTTCGGGCTTTCCTTCAAGCCCGGCACCGACGACCTCCGCGAGAGCCCCCTCGTCGAACTGGCCGAACGGCTCTTCGGCAAGGGCTACGACCTGCGGATCTACGACCCCAACGTCAACCTCTCCCGGCTGCTCGGCGCCAACCGCGAATACGTGGAGAACCGCCTGCCGCACCTCGCCAAGCTGCTCGCCGACAGCGCCGCGGACGTCCTCGACCACGCCGAGGTGCTCCTCGTCGGCACCGGTGACCCCGCCGTCCTCGCCGAACTCCCGCACGGAGACGGCCCCCTGATCATCGACCTCGTCCGCCTCCCCGACGCCGAAGAGCGCCGGACCGAACCGGGATACGTGGGCCTTGCCTGGTGAAACGACCGGCGGCGCCGGGCAGGGCCGCCGCGCACTGGTCCTCGTGGAGAACCTGTCCGTGCCCTTCGACCGACGGGTCTGGCAGGAGTGCACCACCCTCCGCGACGCGGGCTGGGAGGTCCACGTCATCTGCCCCCGCGGGGAGAAGCGGGACACCGAGGCGGAAGTGGAGATCGACGGGGTACGGATCCACCGCTACCCCCTCCGCGCCGCCACCGGCGGACCCTCCGGCTTCGCCCAGGAGTACGGCACCGCGCTCTGGCACACCTTCCGGCTGGCCGCCCGGGTCGGCCCGGTGGACGTGGTGCACGCCTGCAACCCGCCCGACCTGCTGTTCCTGCCGGCGCTGTGGCTCAAGCTGCGCGGCGCCCGGTTCGTCTTCGACCAGCACGACCTGGTGCCCGAGCTGTACCTCTCCCGCTTCGGCCGGGGCGAGGACCTGCTCTACCGGGCCGTCCGCGGCCTCGAATGGGTGACCTACCGCACCGCCGACGTGGTCCTGTCCACCAACGAGAGCTACCGGGACGTGGCCCTGCGCCGCGGCCGCCGCAAGCCCTCACAGGTGTTCGTGGTCCGCAGCGCCCCCGACACCGGACGGTTCCGACCGGTCCCGCCCGAACCGGAACTCAAGCGCGGCAAGCCGTACCTGCTCTGCTACCTGGGGGTCATGGGCCCCCAGGACGGGGTGGACTACGCGCTGCGGGCCCTGGCCAAGCTCCGCGACGAACAGGGCCGGGACGACTGGCAGGCCGTGTTCGTCGGCGGCGGCGACACCTTCGACGCGATGGTCGAGCTGTCCCGGCAGCTGGGCCTCGCCGACCGGGTGCACTTCACCGGCCGGGTCCCCGACGCCGAACTGGTGCGCTACCTCTCCACCGCCGACGTGTGCCTCTCCCCCGACCCCCACAACCCCCTCAACGACGTCTCGACCATGAACAAGGTGCTGGAATACATGGTGATGGGCCGCCCCATCGTCTCCTTCGACCTCCGGGAGGCGCGCGTCTCCGCCGGTGACGCCGCCGTGTACGCCCCCGCCAACGACGAGTCCGAGTTCGCCCGGCACATCTCCCTGCTGCTGGACGACCCCGGCCTGCGGGACCGGATGGGCAAGGCCGGTCAGGAACGCATCAGCGGCCCCCTGTCCTGGCAGAAGTCCCAGGAGTCGCTGCTCGCGGCGTACGCGACCGCCTGCCGCGGCCTCGCCCCGCTGTCGGCACGCCGCCCCGGCCGGACGAGGAGGAGTCCGCGCCGTTGAGCGACGACACGATACGGCTGGTCACGATCGGCCGGATTCTCCGCCGGCGCCGGCGGCTCCTCACCGTCCTCGCGATGGTGGGCGCCCTGCTCGGCTACGGCACCTCCCTGCTCTTCCCGCCGCGCTACACCACCTCGGTGTCGGTGCTGCTGCCGGGCGCCTGGGAGGAACGCGAACTGCTGACGCAGGCGGAGATCGCGACCAGTTCGGTGGTGGCCGACCGGACGGCCGCCACCCTCGGTTGGCCCGGGACGGGCGGCGCCGAACTGCGGGACCTGGTGGCCGCCCAGGCCACCGACGGCAACATCATCAAGATCACGGGAACGGCGGAGACCCCGGAACGGGCCCAGGAGCTCACCGACGAACTGGCCCGCCAGTTCGTCGGGTTCGCCGCGAAGATGACGGGGGACACCGCCGATCCCGAGGCGGCGGCCCGCCCCGAGGCCCTACGCAAGCTGGTGACGCAGACCGGCCGCCGGATCACCGAGCTGTCCGAGGCGGTGGACCCGGGACGCACCGTCGAGGGCGTCCAGGCGCGCACCGAACTCGCCAAACTGCGCACCGCCCTCCAGGAGGCCATCACCA
The DNA here is from genome assembly GCF_040302735.1 of Streptomyces sp. NPDC097619. Lineage (NCBI taxonomy): Bacteria > Bacillati > Actinomycetota > Actinomycetes > Kitasatosporales > Streptomycetaceae > Streptomyces > Streptomyces sp. NPDC097619. The sequence continues at coordinate 14,703 of NZ_JBEOSD010000136.1, forward strand.
AACTGGACCAGGCGGACCCGGCGAGCACCAAGTCCAGCATGGTCGTCATGGGGCAGGCCGCCCGACCGGACGGCGAGGCCCCGCCCACGGCACTCCAACTCGTGCCGGCCGGCGCGGTGTCGGCCGTCCTGCTGGGGATCGTCGGACACCTCACCGCGGCCCGGGTCAGCCGCAGGCTCCGCACCGGGCCCGAGATCGCCGCGGTGCTCGGCGCCACGGTGCTCGGCGCCGTGGACGTGCCCGTGGACCGGGCCGTGCACCGCAGCACGGGTCCCGGACCCCGCGACCGGATCCGCCGGCTGCTCGGCCTTGACGTCCGCTGGAACGCCCCGGCGCTCCGGGCCGCCGGGGACGAGGCCGGCACGGAGATCCGCTACCGGCGGGTCCACGACCGGATCGAGGAACTGGTGCCCGGACCGCGCCGGCTGCTGGTGCTCGTCCCCGAAGGGGACGAACTCGGCCGGTCGGCCGCCGGTCGACTCGCCGCCGTCGGGGAGGACGCTCCCGGGAACGCGGGGGGCGACCCGCAGGACGGGCACTCCCCCGCGCTGCGCGTGGTCGAGGCACCGGTGACCCGGCCGATGGTGCCCGACCGGGCCGGGGAAGCGGGCGCGCTCGTCGTGCTCAGCGCCGACAGCTGGACCGGCGAGGAGCTCGGCGGTCTCGCCGCCGCGTGCGCGGACGCCGGACACGAGATCGTCGGCGCCGTGCTCGCCGGGCCGGTCCTGGCCCGGCCGGCGAGGACCGGCGGACGGCGCCGGGGCGCGGCGAAGACGCCCGCCGGCGCGGGTGACGAGGGGACGGGAATTCCAGAGTGAGCACGCGTACCACCGCGGAGCCCCAGGGCTCCGCGCCCCTGCTGGACCTGCACGCCCTGGTGGTGTCGGTGTGGCGGCGCCGCCGCCTGTGGACCGCCGCCGCCCTGCTCGGGCTGGTCCTGGGCACGGCCGTGGCCGTGCTGCTGCCCCCACCGCCGTCCGCCGTGACCAAGGTGCTCGTCGCCCACCAGGGGGACCAGCCCAACGACCCCGGCACCCTGATCCGCACCGACGTGGCCCTGCTGCACACCACCCGGATCGCGGACCGGGCCCTGCGCGCCCTCGGCTCGCCGCAGAAGCCCGAGGAGTTCATGCAGGAGTACGGAGGCATCGGCTTGACCAACAACCTGCTGCAGATCGACGTGACCGGGGCCACGGACGCGGAGGCGGTGGCCCGTGCGAAGGCGCTCGCCGAGGCCTTCGTCGACGACCACGTCCGACGCATCCAGGAAGCCGCGACGGCCGAGTCCAAGACCCTGCTGGCTCAGCGCGACCGGATGCGGGCGGAGCTGGCCGAGGTCAACGAGGGCATCGGCAAGGGGCCCGAGGGCAGCGGTCCGGAAGCCTCGGCGGCCATGGAGGCCCTGTTCGCCCGACGGGCCGAACTCACGTCCCGCATCGCCGAGTTCGACCGGCGGGCGGCGGAGGCCCGGCTGGGCACTCCCCGGCTGGTCGCCGGTACCCAGATCGTGGACGCCCCGCGCGCGGTCGCGCATTCGCTGCCCAAGGCGGTCGTCACCCACGCCGTGGTGGGCACGGTCCTGGGCACCGCCCTCGGGCTGGCCGTGGCCGCGGTCGCCACCGTGGTCGGGGACCGGCCCGTGCTGCGCCGGGACATCGCGGCGGGCCTCGGCTCCTCGGTCCTCGCGGAGCTGCCCCGCCGCTCCGGCAAGCCCTGGCGGCGGGGCCGGACGCGGGCGGCCCGGGAACGGCTCACCACCACCCTGGCCCGTACCGTCCGCGGCTCCGCCGAGCCCTTCTCCCTCCTGGAGCTGGGCTGCTCCCGGGGCGCGGCCGTCATCGCCCGGGACCTGGGCCGGGCGCTGGCCGAACAGGGGCCGGTGACCCTCGTGGACGGCCTGCCGGACCAGCGGCTCGGCAAGCTCAAGGCACAGGGCGGGGACCCGCCGGTGATCACCGGCACCGGGCCCGGCGACGAGCCGGTGGAGGGCCACCTGGTGGGGGTGGGCTCCGTGGCCCCCGGCACCGCCTGGACGGACCTGCGCCACCTCGGCACCCGGACGGTGCTCGTGGTGCGGGCCGGCAGCGGCAGCGCGGCCTGGCTGCACACCGTCGCCCGGCAACTCGCCGACCAGCGGATACCCGTGGTCGGGGTCGTCCTGGTGGACCCCGACCCGCTGGACCGGACCGACGGCACGCTCTGGGACGGACCGACCGGCCCCCGGTACCCCCGGGAGGACGACCGGGCCGCCCGGCACAACGGGGTGGTCCGGCCCCGCACGGAACGACTGCCGGTGGGGACCGCACGGGTCCCGGACCGCGACGAGGAGGCGAGGTAGGACATGTGCGGCATCGCAGGCACGTACCGGTGGCCGGACGGCAAGGCGGTCACCGACCGGCTCACCGACACCCTCGCCCACCGCGGGCCGGACGGGGCGGGGCGCTACAGCCACGCCGCCGGTGAGGGCGAGGTCCACCTCGGGCACCGCCGGCTGGCCATCGTGGACCTGTCGGAGACCGGCGCCCAGCCGATGGTCTCCGACGGGCTGGTCCTCACCTACAACGGCGAGCTGTACAACGCCCCCGAACTGCGCGCGGAACTGACCGCCGCCGGGGTGCGGTTCCGCGGCACCTCCGACACCGAGGTGCTGTTGGAGGCGTGGCGGCGCTGGGGCACGGACTGCCTGCCCCGGCTGCGCGGGATGTTCGCCTTCGGGGTGTTCGACGAGCGCACCGGCGAGCTGGTCCTCGCCCGCGACCAGCTCGGCATCAAGCCGCTGTTCCTGCTGCGGCGCGGGGCCGGTCTGGTCTTCGCCTCGGAGCTGAAGGCGCTGGCCGGGGCCACCGGTGCCCCGCTGGAGGTGGATCCGGCCGCGCTGGTGGCCTCCCTCCTCTACTACTGGGTGCCGGACTCGCGGTGCGCCTACCGGGAGGCGGAGAAGCTGCCGCCGGGGACCTGGCTGCGGATCCGGCCCGACGGCGCGGTGGACCGGGGCCGGTTCTGGGACCTGCGCGAGGTCGCGGCGGAAGGCCGGGACCGGGCCCGCGGCGGAGACCTGCCGGACATCGCGTCCGTGGTGGCGGAGTCGACGAAGCGGCACCTGCTGGCCGACGTGCCGGTGGCCACCTTCCTCTCCGGGGGGCTGGACTCCAGCTACCTGACGGCGCTTGCCGCCCGGGACCGGCCGGGGATCTCCGCCTACACCATCGGCTTCCGCGCCGAGGACGCCCGTTTCGAGGCCATGCCGGACGACCTGCGGTACGCCCGCCAAGTGGCGGCCCGGTACGGGGTGGACCTGCACGAGATCGAGATCGCCCCGGACGTGCAGGACCTGCTGCCGCGGATGACGTACGCCCTCGACGAGCCCATCGGTGACCCCGCCGCGATCAACACCTTCCTGATCTGCTCGGCGGCCCGGGAGGCCGGGGTCAAGGTGATGCTCTCCGGGATGGGCGCCGACGAGCTGTTCGCCGGGTACCGCAAGCACCTGGCCAACCTGATGGCGGTGCGGTACCGGCGGGTGCCGGGCGCGGTGCGGGGCGGACTGGCGCGGGCCGTGGACCGGTTGCCGGTGGCCTCGGCGCGGCGCGGCTACCGCTCGGTACGGTTCGCCAAGCGGTTCCTGTCCTTCGCCGGGCTGCCGGAGGAGACGGCGTTCCGGCGCAGCTACACCCTGTACGACCGGCCCGAGCTGCTGGGGCTGATCGACCCGGACCTGGCGGGAACCGTGGATGAGGTGCTGACCGAGCACGCGGACGTGTACGCGGACAACGAGCTCGACGACTTCGTCAACCGGATGTGCCTGGGCGACTCCCGGATGTTCCTGCCGGGGCTGAACCTCGCCTACACCGACCGTTCCAGCATGGCCGCCTCCACGGAGGTGCGGGTGCCGTACGTGGACGTGGAGGTGGTCCGGGCGGCGTTCGCGGTGCCCGGGGACCGCAAGATCGTCGGACGGCAGGGGAAGGCCGTCCTGAAGGAGGCCGCCGTCTCGGTGCTGCCCCGGGAGATCGTGTACCGGCCCAAGGGCCTGTTCAGCGCGCCGCTGCGGGCCTGGATGAGCCGGGACCTGGCGCCGCTGGTGCGGGAGGTGGTGAACGACGGCCTGCTCGTGCGGTCCGGGTTCCTGCGCCGGGAGGCGCTGGCCCGCATGGTCGCCGAGGACGCCGCCGGGCGCACGGACTACTCCAAGCACCTGTGGCACGTGCTGACCCTTGAGTACTGGTACCGCGACGCGACCTCGGGGTCCGGTCAGAGCGCCCGGTCAACGGCTTAGGAATCCAGAGGAGTTCGAGTGAAGCAAGTGGTGCAGAACTACAAGAGCGGCGAACTGTCGGTGCTCGACGTGCCGGTGCCCGGGTGCAAGCCGGGCGGGGTGCTGGTGCGGACGGTGTACTCGCTGATATCCACCGGGACCGAGATGATGAAGGTCTCGGAGGCCGGGATGTCGATGCTGGGCAAGGCCCGCTCGCGTCCGGACCAGGTGGCCAAGGTGGCGCAGAGCGTGGCCACCAACGGGCTGGCCGCCACCTACCGCAAGGTCAACGGCCAGTTGGACTCGTACACCCCGCTGGGCTATTCGCTGTGCGGGGTGGTGGAGGAGGTCGGCGCCGGCACCGAGGGGGTGCGGGTCGGTGACCTGGTGGCCTGCGCGGGCAACGAGCACGCCCTGCACGCCGAACTGAACTGGGTGCCGAAGAACCTGTACGTGCCGGTGCCGGACGGTCTGGCCCCGCAGCACGCCGCCTTCGGCACCGTCGGTTCGATCGCCCTCCAGGGCGTCCGTCAGGGCGAACCGCAGCTCGGCGACGTGGCCCTGGTCATCGGGCTGGGGCTGATCGGACAGCTGGTGGTGCAGCTGCTGACGGCCGCCGGGGCCCGGGTGGTCGGGGTGGACCCCGATCCGGAGCGGTGCGCGCTGGCCGGCCGACTGGGGGCCGCGGCCACCGGCGACCCGGGTTCGGTGGCCGTGGAGGCGGCCGTGGCCGAGCTCACCGGCGGGCACGGGGTGGACCAGGTGTACCTGGCGGCCGGCGGCGGCAGCAACCAGCCGGTGGAGCTGGCCGCGAAGCTGGCCCGGGACCGCGGGCGGGTCGTGGACATCGGCAAGTGCCGTCTGGACCTGCCGTGGAACGCCTACTACGAGAAGGAGCTCGACGTCCGCTTCTCGCGCAGCTACGGACCCGGGCGGTACGACCCGGAGTACGAGCTCCAGGGGCGGGACTACCCGATCGGGTACGTGCGCTGGACCGAGAACCGGAACCTGGCCTGCTTCCTGGACCTGGTGGCCCGGGGCCGGGTGGACGTGGATCCGCTGGTCTCGCACATCGCGGACTTCGACGACGCGGTGAAGACCTACCAGCGCCTGAAGGACGGTGAGCTGAAGGCGGTGGCGGTACTGTTCCGCTACCCGGGGGCCGCCGAGGAGGAGCGTCCGCCCGCCCCCGTGCTGACCGTGCCGGCGGTGCCCGCGCCCCGGAGCGGCGGTCCGGCGGCCCGGCCCGCGGGTGCGCCGGTGCGGCTCGCGTTCGTCGGAGCGGGGAACTACGCCACCTCGATGCTGCTGCCGCACCTGGCGGGCCGGGAGGGGGTGGCCCTGTCCACGGTGGTCACCACCACGGCCCTGTCCGCGGCGAACGCCCAGCGGAAGTTCGGCTTCGAGCACGCCACCACGGACCTCGACGGGGTGCTCGGCGACCCCTCGGTGGACGCGGTGTTCGTGGTGACCCGGCACAGCTCCCACGCCGAGCTGACGCGGAAGGCGCTGCTGGCCGGGAAGCCGGTGTTCGTGGAGAAGCCGTTGGCCCTCTCGGAGGAGGAGCTGGCGGGGGTGCTGGCCGCGGTGGAGGAGTCGGGCAACGACCGGCTCCAGGTGGGCTTCAACCGTCGGTTCGCCCCGCTGCTGGGCGAGGCCCGGAAGCGTTTCGGTCCCCGCAGCGGGCCGGCGAGCCTGCGCTACCTGGTCAACGCGGGGCGGCTGGGGCACGGCAGCTGGTACCTGCAGCAGGGCACCGAGGGCACCCGGTTCGCCGGTGAGGGCGGGCACTTCATCGACACCGCGAGCTGGCTGCTGGAGGCCGATCCGGTGTCGGTGTACGCGGTGGCCGATCCCGGGCAGGAGGACCTCCAGGTGGTGCTGCGCTACCCGGACGGTTCCACCGCCACGATCTCGTACGTGACCTCCGGGGCGCCGGGCTTCCCGAAGGAGACCCTGGACCTGACCGCGGACGGCAAGGTCCTCAAGCTGGACGACTTCACGCGCGCCTCGGTGTACGGGGCCAAGCGGTGGGTGAGCTCGCGGCTGCCGCAGACCCGGGACAAGGGGCAGAACGCCGAACTGGCGGCGTTCGTGCGGGCCGTGCGGACCGGCGGGCCGATGCCGGTGCCGTTGGAGTCCCTCGTGGCGACCACGGCGGCCACCCTCGCGGTGCGGACCTCGCTGGCCGGGGGCGCCCCGGTGACGCTGGCGGGCTCCCGATGAGCATGAGCGCGGGCTGGTACCTGCGGCGGCTGTCCCGGATGGGGCCGCGGGAGGCCGGCGGCCGGGCGGCCGACGCGCTGCGCCGGCGGAGTTGGCGGTCCGGCCGGCCGGACTGCCCCCGGGTGCGCGGCTCGCGCTTCCTGTCCCCGCTGCCCGCGGGGGTGCCGGAAGGCCTGCCCGCGGACGGCGTGAAGCGGCTGCTGGAGGAGGCGGACCGGCTGATGGCCGGCCGGGCCGAGTTCTTCGGGGTGGTCCGCGAGGACATGGTCGACCCGGACTGGTGGGCCGACCCGAAGACCGGCCGCCGGGCCGGTCCCGGATACGCCTTCGACGTGCCCTACCGGGACGAGGAGGCGGTCGGTGACATCAAGCAGATCTGGGAGCCGTCCCGGCACCAGTACCTGACGGTGCTGGCCGCCGCGTACGCGGTGACCCGCGACGAGCGGTACGCCGCGCGGGTGGCCGCGCACCTGCGGTCCTGGTGGGAGGTGAACCCGCCGCTGGAGGGGGTGCACTGGACCAGCGGGATCGAGTTGGGCATCCGACTGGTGTCCTGGGTGTGGGTGCGGCGGCTGCTGGACGGCTGGTCGGGCGCGGCCGGGCTCTTCGAGGAGAACCCGGTGGCGGTGGAGCAGGTCTGGCACCACCAGCGGTGGCTCGCGGCCTTCCCGAGCCGTGGCTCCTCGGCCAACAACCACGTGGTGGCGGAGGCGGCCGGGCAGTTCGCCGCGGCGGTGGCCTTCGGCTGGTTCCCGGAGTCCGCGCGGTGGCAGGCGGACGCGCTGGCGCTGTTGGAGCGGGAGCTGCGCGCCAACACCTTCCGTTCGGGGCTGAACCGCGAGCTGGCCACGGAGTACCACGGACTCGTGCTGGAGCTGGGCCTGGCGGCGCTGGCCGAGGCCGAGGCAGCGGGCCTTCCGGTGCCCGGTTCGATCCGGCTGGTGCTGCTGCGGATGACGGACGCGTTGGCGGCCGTCGTGGACGGGCGGCTGCGTCCGCCCCGGCAGGGCGACGCGGACGACGGGCACGGGCTCGTCCTCGACGGGCCCGGCACGGACCGCTGGGGTTCCCTGCTGGCCACCGGAGGGACGCTGTTCGGGCGGTTGGACTGGTGGCCGGAGGTGCCGGGCGACGACGTGCGGACCCCGCTGCTGGCGGCGCTGGTCCGACGGATGTCCCCGGCGGTGGGCCCGCCCCCCCCCCCGCCCCGGGCCCACCCCGCCCCCGGGGGGTAATTTGTTGG